>JBEGPS010000161.1:0-7303 GCA_041181325.1 Pseudomonadota bacterium | reverse complement strand
CAAGGGGCTGTTTGATACCGAGCTGCAGCGCAACGCCGGTGTGTACGAAGCCGACATGCCGGTGCAATTGGTAATGGTGAATGCGCTGGGGACGGTGTACCCATGCTAAAGCCTCGCCTTTTTCACAGGTTTTGCAGGGCTCGCAGGTTTTGATTTCTTGGTAGCGTTCAGGGCCACCGCCTGGAGAAAGAGCGCTTGGAATGCCGCAGCATCCACGGCTTTCCCTTCATGCATGTCAATGGCGCGTCGCGCATTGCCATCCAGGCTGGCATTGAACAGATGTGTCGGGTCATTCAAAGATGCACCCTTGGCGAATGTCAGCTTCACCTTGTCTTTGTAAGTCTCGCCCGTGCAAACAATGCCGTTGTGTGACCACACCGGCGTACCCATCCATTTCCATTCTTCGACCACGTCGGGGTCGGCTTGCCGAATCAGCGCGCGCATAACTGCAAGGGTGTCGCCGCGCCAGTCCGCCAATGTGGCGATACGTTGCGATATGTGCTCCGACGCGGAAAACTCCTTGCTGGTGCCAGTGTTATTGTCAATAAGCTTCATGGTTTTCCCCGGTGTTGGTTCGCCCCAGCGTTCCTGCTTTGCACTAGCAAAGTAGAGTGGGGCTTGACTTTCTGTCATGGCCTATTTTTCAAGTGCGCTTGCGGCTGCCACTTCAGCGGCAAGGCGGTCGAGATTCTGCTCATTGGCAGGCACCACAATGTGGGCCACGGCGGCGGCGACATTGGCATCTTCAAACACTTGCACCCATGAGACCCGGGTTGCGTTGCCGTGCGCTGCTAACTCCACCGTTAGACGAAAGAAGGGCATGCACGTGTGGTCGATGACGACTTTGTGGGGTGCGTCAATCTCCACGAACTGCGACGTGTTCGGGTAGCTCGCACCATCCGGTCCGTGCATGGTGAATTGCCACACCCCGCCCGGGCGAAAATCGCAAATATCAAAGGTGTTGCAAAAGCCTTCTGGCCCCCACCATCGCGCCAGCCGCTCGGGCGCGGCAATGGCGGCAAATACGTCGGCCGGGCTGGCAGCTATCTCACGGGTGGTCTGGAAAGTAGTCATAGGGCACCTCAGTCGGGAATATTTGGTTCTACCAGCGCGGCCAATTGGGTGAGCGACTCCTGCCACCTCAGGTAGCACATCTCTAAGGTAACTGCGCGGCACACCCTTTCAGACGGGCTGCGTAGCACGCAGTGCAGTCGGATGGTTCTGTCGGACATGGGGTTCTCCTTGGCGATTGAAGTCAGAGAATAATTTTATTGATTTGTGCAGCCCCCTGTGGAATGACCGCAAAAAGTACCTTCAGCCAGCGTGCAATATGCGTAAGCAGCTATAAAATTAGTAGCAATTCCAAGTCAATTATTTACACGAACTTCGTGAAACACGAAATTCGTGTAATATTTGACCCATGAAAAACGTCACCATCACCTTGGAAGACACAACCTTGGAGTGGGTGCGCATCGAGGCAGCCAAGCGCAACACCAGCGTGTCGCGGTTGGTGGGAGAGATGCTGACCGACAAGATGCAGTTTGACGACGCATATGCCCGCGCACAGCGCGAGTGGGTGGCTGACACGTCGTCATTCAGTTCGGGTGGCCAAGTCTATCCCCAGCGGGAGACTGCCAATGGCTAGTACATCTTCTAGCGCGCTCACCGCCATCAGCGCCATCGTGTTTGTGGACACCAATGTCCTACTGACTGCTGACGACTCCCATGACGCTGCTCGCCAGGCTTGCATGCGTGAGTGGTTGCAGGCCCTGTGGCAGGGCCGGGCAGGGCGGGTTAGTACGCAGGTGCTGAATGACTACTACGTCACAGCCACCCAGCATTTCGGCATGCCCCACGGTGATGCACGCGCCAAGCTGCGCCGCTATCAGCTGTGGCAGCCTTGGCAGATTGACCACCAAACGGTCGAGACCGCCTGGGGCGTGGAAGCGCGCTTTGGTCTGCCGTACTGGGATGCCCTCGTCGTAGCCGCCGCCGCGCAGAGTGGTGCCAGTCACCTGCTGTCGCTGGACCTGCCGCACCAGCAACAGATTGACGGCGTGAATATCGTCAATCCGTTGCTGGTCATGCCCGCCGAGCTGGGCCTTGCCTCTTAAATAAACCGACTTATGAAACAAGCCACCACCGAGCCCACTGACACAACCGTGCAAACACTCCAATCGCTCATCCAGCGCCGCATCCGCCAAGACGTGCAAAGCATGCACGCCTACGCCATTCAAGATTCGGTGGGCATGGTCAAGCTTGACGCGATGGAAAACCCGCACCGTTTGCCGCCCGCGCTGCAGGCTGAGCTGGGCCAGCGGCTGGGCGCATTGGCGTTCAACCGTTACCCCGATGGCCGCGTCAACGATCTGCGCCGCGCGCTGGCCGCCCACGCCAATATGCCGCAAGGGTTCGAGCTCATGCTGGGCAATGGCTCGGACGAGCTGATTTCACTCTTGGCATTGGCGTGTGACGTTCCCGCTGTGCCCGGCGCAGCCAAGCCCGCCGTTCTGGCCCCATTGCCCGGCTTTGTGATGTACGCCATGAGCGCGCAGCTGCAGGGGCTGGACTTCATCGGCGTGCCACTCACCGCCAACTTTGCACTCGATGTGCCCGCCATGGTGCAGGCTATTGAAACCCGCCAGCCCGCCATCGTCTACCTGGCCTACCCCAATAACCCCACCGCCAATTTGTGGGACGCAGGCGATATGGCGCAGGTGATTGCCGCTGCCAAAGCTGCGGGCTGCATCGTGGCGATCGACGAGGCCTATCAGCCGTTTTCCAGCCGCACGTATCTGGACGTGATTCGCGTCAACCCCACTGAGCACAGCCATGTGCTGCTGATGCGCACCATGAGCAAGTTCGGCCTGGCCGGAGTACGGCTGGGCTACATGATGGGCGCAAAGGAACTGATTGCCCAGGTGGACAAGGTCCGCCCGCCCTACAACATCAGCGTGCTCAACTACGAGTGCGCCCTGTTTGCCCTGGCCCACCAGGACGTGTTTGCCGCGCAGGCCCAGGACATTCGCGAACAGCGCAGCCGCCTGATAGCTACGCTGCGCGCCACACCCGGCCTGACCGTGTTTGACAGCGATGCCAACATGATTTTGGTGCGCATCGAAGGCGGCCAAAACAACACGCCCGACAGCATGCCCGAGGCCGACCGCGCACAAAAAGTGTTCGATGGCATGAAGGCGCGTGGTGTTCTGGTCAAGAACGTTTCTAAAATGCACCCATTGCTGGCCCATTGTTTGCGCCTGACCGTCGGCACCTTCGACGAAAACAGCAAAATGATCGTGGCCCTGCAGGAATCCCTTTAATGACCGATATGACCACCAATTACCCGCTCACCGAAGTCCCCGTCACCGTGACGCCACGCATTGCGGAAGTGACCCGCAACACTGCGGAGACCAAAATCCGCGTGCGCGTCAATCTGGACGGCACTGGCAAGGCACATCTGTCTACCGGCATCGGTTTCTTTGACCACATGCTCGACCAAATCGCCCGCCACGGGCTGATTGACTTGGACATTGAGGCCGACGGTGACCTGCACATCGACGGCCACCACACCGTGGAAGACGTGGGCATCACTTTGGGCCAGGCCTTCAGCCAGGCCATGGGCGATAAAAAAGGCATTCGCCGCTACGGCCACGCCTACGTGCCGCTGGACGAGGCCTTGAGCCGCGTGGTGATCGACTTTTCTGGTCGCCCGCAGTTGGAAATGGATGTGCCATTCAAGAGCGGCATGATCGGCGCGTTGGATACGCAACTGGTGCACGAATTTTTTCAGGGTTTTGTGAACCACGCCCTGGTGACCCTGCACATCGACAACCTGAAGGGTGAAAACGCCCACCACCAGGCCGAGACCGTGTTCAAAGCCTTTGCCCGTGCGCTGCGCGCTGCCATCGAGCTGGACCCGCGCGCCCTGGGCACCATTCCATCGACCAAGGGTTCGTTGTAGTGAAAAAAGTCGCGGTAGTCGATTACGGCATGGGCAATCTGCGCTCAGTGACGCAGGCCGTAATGCATGTAGCCGCAGAGTCCGGCGTAGAAGTCGTCTGGGCCCGCACCCCCCAAGAAGTAATGGACGCCGAGCGCGTGGTGTTACCCGGACAGGGCGGCATGCGCGACTGCATGCACGAGTTGCACGCCTCCGGCATGTTTGCCGCTGTCATGCATGCTGCCGCCCACAAGCCACTCATGGGTGTGTGCGTCGGTATGCAAATGCTGCTGGACCACAGCCAAGAACAAGACGTGGCGTGCCTGGGTCTGATTCCTGGCGAAGTGGTCAAGTTTGACTTGGCGGGCCAGCACCAGCCGGATGGCAGCCGTTTCAAGGTGCCGCAAATGGGTTGGAACCAGGTGTGGCAGTCCGGCGAGCATGGCAGGCGCCACCCCGTGTGGGGCGACGTGCCGGACGGCAGCTATTTCTATTTTGTGCACAGTTACTACGCCCAACCGTCTGACGCGCGCCACACCGTAGGCGAAACCGACTACGGACAACGCTTTACAGCGGCCATTGCGCGCGATAATATTTTCGCAACCCAATTTCACCCTGAAAAAAGCTCCGAGCACGGTCTGGCCCTCTACCGCAACTTCCTCCACTGGAATCCCTAGCCCTTTTGCCACCGCTCAATGCCCCTCGCTGACTGCCGTTATTGCTTATTGCCTCCCCAAGTTTTTATCTGCCCCGCCATTGGCCCCACGTTTTTCCTCTGTTCTTTTCCATCCACTACTGAAGCACCATGCTTTTAATTCCTGCGATTGACCTCAAAGACGGCCACTGCGTTCGCCTCAAACAAGGCGACATGGACCAATCCACCACCTTTGGCGAAGACCCTGCGGTCATGGCCCGCAAATGGGTAGACCAAGGGGCGCGGCGACTGCACCTGGTGGATTTGAACGGCGCGTTTGCGGGGCACCCAAAAAATGAGATGGCCATTCGCAAGATTCTCAAAGAAGTGGGCAGCGAGATTGACGTGCAACTCGGCGGCGGTATTCGCGACCTGGACACGATTGAGCGTTACTTAGATGCGGGCCTGCGCTACGTCATCATTGGCACGGCAGCGGTCAAAAACCCAGGCTTTTTGCAAGATGCCTGCACCGCCTTTGGCGGCCACATCATCGTGGGGCTGGATGCACGCGACGGCAAAGTGGCTACCGACGGTTGGAGCAAGCTTACCCGCCACGACGTGATTGATCTGGGCAAAAAGTTTGAAGACTATGGTGTCGAATCCATCATCTACACCGACATTGGCCGCGACGGCATGCTCAGCGGTATCAACATTGAAGCCACCGTCAAATTGGCGCAGGCGCTGACCATTCCCGTGATTGCCTCCGGTGGTCTGTCCAACATGGCCGACATCGAAGCCCTATGTGCGGTGGAGGATGACGGCGTTGAAGGTGTGATTTGCGGCCGTGCGATCTACAGTGGCGACCTGGATTTCGAGAAAGCCCAGGAACGCGCTGACGAGTTAAACGGATGAGCACAGAAGCCACCTTTGAAGATTACGCGGGCTTGCCCTGCCGACGCTTGACTTTGCCCTGCGGCGACAGTGTTTTGGTTGCCTTGCATGGTGCCCATGTCCTGTCGTGGGCCGTGCGTGGAATTGAGCAGCTGTACCTTAGTCCGCTAGCAGTGCTAGACGGCAGGGCCGCTATTCGTGGTGGTGTGCCGATTTGCTTCCCGCAATTTAACCAGCGCGGCAGTTTGCCCAAGCATGGGTTTGCGCGCAATATGCCTTGGACGGCTGGCGCATCCACTATCAATGGAGAAGTTGCAAAACTGACTCTGCATTTGGCTTGCGACGATGCAACGCGCGCCTTGTGGCCCGTTGATTTCGATGCTTGTTTGGTTGTGGACTTGAGCCCTGCTGCACTGCAAATCACCCTGGCCTTTACTAACAAAAGCCCCAGTCCCGTTGCTATAACTGGCGCACTGCACACGTATCTGGCGGTAGACGACATTGCCAACGCCCAAGTGGGCGGTCTGGAAGGCCAGGCCGAGTGGAATGCCCTGACGGATGTTCGCACCGCGGCCCCTGCCACACTGACATTCGACTCGGAGTTTGACCGGGTGTACAGCGCTGCGCCACAGTCGCTTACCCTGAACGGTGGAACACGCCAAGTGGCTATATCTCAAAGCGACACGTGGGCCGACACCGTGGTCTGGAACCCAGGTGCCCCACTGTGCGCCAAGATGGCCGATATGCCTGCGGACGGTTACGCCCACATGCTGTGCATTGAAGCCGCTCAAGTTATAGAGCCTGTCACCGTGGCCCCCGGTGCCGTTTGGCAGGGCTGGCAACGGCTGGTCTCTACAATCGGGGCATGCTAGCCAAACGTATCATTCCCTGCCTAGACGTGACCGGTGGTCGCGTTGTCAAAGGCGTCAACTTCGTTGAGTTGCGGGACGCCGGAGACCCGGTCGAAATTGCTGCCCGCTACAACGACCAAGGCGCAGACGAACTTACCTTTTTAGACATCACTGCCACCAGCGATGGCCGCGATTTGATTCTGCACATCATCGAGGCTGTGGCCTCAAAAGTGTTTATTCCGCTCACCGTGGGTGGTGGCGTGCGGGTGGTCGAAGACGTGCGCCGCTTGCTCAACGCTGGGGCAGATAAAACCAGTTTTAACTCAGCGGCACTGGCCAATCCGCAGGTCATTACCGACGCGTCTGAAAAGTATGGCTCGCAGTGCATCGTGGTGGCTATTGATGCCAAACGTCGCAGCTTGGAAGACGCGCAGCGCGTGGTCGATGGTGTTGCGGTGGGCGCAGGCTGGGACGTGTACAGCCATGGTGGCCGTAAAAACACCGGCCTGGATGCCGTAGCTTGGGCTTCTGAGATGGCACGCCGGGGCGCGGGTGAGATATTGCTCACCAGCATGGACCGCGATGGCACCAAAAGCGGTTTTGACTTGGCGTTAACCCGCGCCGTAGCCGACGCCGTGAGCGTACCCGTTATTGCTTCCGGTGGCGTGGGCAACCTGGACCATTTGGCCGACGGCGTGCAGCAGGGTGGCGCCGACGCGGTGTTGGCGGCCAGCATTTTTCACTATGGTGAATACACGGTGGGCCAGGCCAAAGCGCGCATGGCCGAACGCGGTATTCCCGTCAGAATATAAGTAAATAAAGGCGCTAGCGCCCGTCTATGCTGCGTAAGCAGCTATGAAATAAATAGCAAATGCAAACTACATCAACACCTCCGGTGGGCTGGATAAAACATATTCGCTGGGATTCCAAGGGCTTGGTGCCTGTGATCGCGCAAGAGCAGGGCACCAATGACGTGCTCATGTTCGC
>JBEGPS010000160.1:0-7209 GCA_041181325.1 Pseudomonadota bacterium | reverse complement strand
GGCGTTGAAGGCGAAGCCAAGGCTGGTATGGAAGAATTCAAGACCAAGTTCAAGGCCAAGTTCAATGCTGACGTGCAAGTGTATGCACCTTACGTTTACGACGCAGTCAAGATCATGGTTGCTTCTATGGTGAAAGCAAATTCGTCTGACCCAGTCAAATACCTGCCTGTGTTGGCAGCTACTGCTGACTACAAGGGCGTAACTGGCCCCATCACGTTTGACGAAAAAGGCGACATCAAGAATGGCGCTTTGACTCTGAAGACCGTGCGCGGCGGCAAGCTGGAAACTCTGGCTGTTATTCGCTAATTGCGATAAACACCAGCGAACTGGCTTCGCAAAAACTGGGCACCTTGCAAGAGGTGCCCTTTTTTTATGCCAACTCGCGGCAGCGACTCAAAATCGCGGTCTTCCCACTGTAGAATATGAGGCTCTGGAGCGGTGGATGAGTGGTTTAAGTCACACGCCTGGAAAGCGTGCGTGGGGTTAAACCCACCGCGGGTTCGAATCCCGCCTGCTCCGCCAGAACTAAAATGAAAACGGACCTTCGGGTCCGTTTTTTATTGCCTGGTGTTTTATGGTTTTGCCATTAGCAAAACATCAACGCCAACAGGGCGGCATCGTCTACCAAGTTCAACATTGCATAGTGGGCTAACCGATAGCTCCACAAGACGGCATGCGTTGTAATTGTTTCCAAGTTCATCGCCTCAACGCCGCTATTTGGTGGTTTGCACCATTTTCATTGCCGTGGCAATGAGCGCAGATACCTCACTCATATTGCCAGGGATGATCAGGGTTGTAGTGGCATCTGCCGCTACTTTGCCGTAAGCCTCAACAGCCTTTTCGGCCACTTTAAGTTGCACCGCCTGCTCTCCACCGGGTTGGCGAATGGCAGCGGCTATGCGTTCGATGGCCTGTGCTGTGGCGTCCGCCACGGCGGTGATGGCTGCTGCTTGGCCCTGTGCCTGGTTGATAGCCGCTTGTTTCTCGCCTTCTGACCGAGCAATAAAAGCCTCTCGCTCGCCGGTGGCAATGTTGATTTGCTCTTGGCGACGGCCTTCGGAGGCTGCGATCAAGGCGCGTTTTTCACGCTCAGCGGTAATTTGCGCCTGCATAGCGTGCAGGATTTCCTTTGGTGGGGTCAGATCTTTGATCTCGTAGCGCAATACTTTTACGCCCCAGTTCAAAGCGGCCTCATCGATAGCTGCAACCACTTGCGCATTGATGATGTCACGCTCCTCAAAGGTCTTGTCCAATTCCAGCTTGCCTATCACAGACCGTAGGCTGGTTTGCGCAAGCTGCGAAATGGCAATGATGTAGTTGCTGGAGCCATAGCTGGCACGCATGGCGTCCGTTACTTGAAAATACAAAATCCCATCTACCTGCAGCTGAGTGTTGTCGCGGGTAATACAGACTTGGCTGGCAATGTCCAACGGAATTTCTTTGAGTACGTGCTTGTAGGCCACCTTGTCGACAAATGGCACCAAAATATTGAGGCCCGGCGTGAGTGTGCCGTGGTACTTGCCCAGCCGTTCAATCACCCAGGCGTGCTGCTGCGGAACCACCTTGACAGAGCGCGTGACAAATATGACGGCAACAACGAAGAGAAGAATTGCGATTTCCATAGGGTTTCCTGTTCAGGCCTTATCGACTAAAAGACGGTTGCCAACCATTTCGGCAACCCTGTGCGCGCCAGCACTTGGCGTTGCGCCAGCGCGGTGAATGGCGGTCCAACGGGCACCACGGTACTGGACGTCCGCAGTGCCATCGGGATTCCATTGGGCAATCATGATCGTTTCACCGATGTCCAAATTGACATTGGGATTGATTTCTGCGCGTAGCTCACTAGGGCGGCGTAGCTGTTTTGCATGCCATGCGGCTACGGCACCACCGCCCACCACGGCTGCAACTACAAATTGCGCACTCAGGCCCGCACCGAGATGGGCGCTTATCGCAGCCACGGCCATGCCAATCGCCAGCATCAGCAAATAGAACGTACCGGTCACGAGTTCTACGGCGACGGTCACGCCTGTTAGCAGCCACCAAACAGTGGATTCAGCCATGTTGAGCGCCTTATTTGTATTGACAACGCCACATTGTGGTCCAAAAGGTGTGCAGTGCAACATCACCAACACAATTAGTACTTACACTTCGCGCCTGTTTTCTGTTTTTGGCATGAGTCTGGAGCCTGCAATGAAATTCCGTTTCCCCATCATCATCATTGACGAAGATTTCCGTTCGGAAAATACCTCGGGCTTGGGTATTCGCGCTTTGGCGCAGGCAATTGAATCCGAGGGCTTTGAGGTATTAGGGGTTACCAGCTATGGCGATTTGAGCCAGTTTGCCCAGCAACAGAGCCGTGCCAGTGCATTCATCTTGTCTATCGACGATGAAGAATTCACACCAGGCCCTGATTTGGACCCTGCAGTGCTCAACCTGCGCCACTTTATTGAAGAAGTGCGCCGCAAGAACCTGGATGTGCCGATTTATGTGTACGGCGAGACCAAGACCAGCCGCCACATTCCCAACGACATTTTGCGTGAGCTGCACGGCTTTATTCACATGTTCGAGGACACGCCCGAATTTGTGGCGCGCCACATTATTCGCGAAGCCAAGAGCTATCTGGAGGGCGTGCAACCTCCGTTCTTTAAGGCCTTACTGGATTACGCCGAAGATGGCTCGTATTCTTGGCATTGCCCGGGCCATTCCGGTGGCGTGGCGTTTTTGAAGAGCCCGGTAGGGCAGATGTACCACCAGTTTTATGGTGAAAACATGCTGCGCGCGGACGTGTGCAACGCGGTGGAAGAGTTGGGCCAGCTGCTGGACCACAACGGGGCCATTGGCGCCAGCGAGCGCAACGCTGCACGTATTTTTAACGCTGACCATTGCTTCTTTGTCACCAACGGCACAAGCACCAGCAACAAGATGGTGTGGCACCACACCGTGGCGCCGGGTGATGTGGTGGTGGTGGACCGCAACTGCCACAAGTCCATCTTGCATTCGATCATCATGACCGGGGCGATTCCGGTATTTTTGAAGCCAACGCGTAACCACTTTGGCATCATCGGGCCAATACCGCAGAGCGAGTTCGAGCCTGCGGCCATTCAGGCCAAGATCAAGGCCAACCCCTTGCTCAAAGGTGTGGACGCCAAGAAGATCAAGCCGCGCGTGTTGACCATCACTCAGTCCACCTACGACGGCGTGTTGTACAACACCGAAACGGTAAAAGACATGCTGGACGGCTACGTGGAAAACCTGCATTTTGATGAGGCTTGGTTGCCGCACGCAGCCTTCCACCCGTTCTACGGCACCTACCACTCTATGGGCAAGAAGCGGGCGCGCCCCAAGCACGCCATGGTTTATGCGACGCAGTCCATCCATAAGCTGCTGGCCGGTATTAGCCAGGCCAGCCATGTGCTGGTGCAAGACTCGCAGACGGTGAAGCTGGATCGCCATCTGTTTAACGAGGCGTATCTGATGCACACCAGCACCAGCCCGCAATACAGCATCATTGCCAGCTGCGATGTGGCAGCGGCCATGATGGAGCCACCCGGCGGCACCGCACTGGTGGAAGAAAGCATTGCCGAGGCATTGGACTTCCGCCGCGCCATGCGCAAGGTGGACGAAGAATACGGCGCTGATTGGTGGTTCAAGGTGTGGGGGCCAGAGAACTTTGCAGAAGAGGGCATAGGCCGCGCCAGCGACTGGATTATCAAAGGCGAAAGCAAGAGCGCCAAAGCCAATAGCACTGCCAACTGGCATGGCTTTGGCAAGATGGCCGCTGGGTTCAATATGTTGGACCCTATCAAGGCCACCATCGTTACCCCTGGCATGGACCTGAACGGCAAGTTTGCCAAGACGGGTATTCCGGCCAGCATCGTCACCAAGTTTCTGGCCGAGCACGGCGTGGTTGTGGAAAAGACGGGCCTGTATAGCTTCTTCATCTTGTTCACCATCGGCATCACCAAAGGCCGCTGGAACAGCATGCTGACGGCCTTGCAGCAGTTTAAGGACGATTACGATAAAAACCAGCCCATGTGGCGCATCCTGCCGGAGTTTTGCCAAAAACACCCGCGCTACGAGAAGATGGGCTTGGCAGATTTGTGCCAGCACCTGCACCAGCTGTACGCCAAGTACGACATTGCGCGCCTCACGACCGACATGTACTTGAGCGACCTGACCCCGGCCCTGAAGCCCAGCGATGCCTATGCCCACATTGCATTGCGCAAGACTGAGCGTGTGGAAATCGACAAGCTCGAAGGCCGCATCACCGTGGGGCTGGTGACGCCTTACCCGCCCGGCATCCCGCTGCTGATTCCTGGGGAGGTGTTTAACAAGAAGATCGTGGACTACCTCAAGTTCTCACGCGAATTTAACGCACAGTGCCCCGGTTTTGAGACCGACATCCACGGCTTGGTTGAGGAAAGAGATGCCGATGGAAAGCGCCATTACTTCGCCGATTGCGTGAAGGAATAAGCATTTATAGCAGCAATAAAAAAGGCCCAATTGGGCCTCTTTTTGATTCGGGGAAGCATAGAACAATGCACTGCGTACCCACCCTGTGCTATTGAAACCATAGCTGGCTACGTATAGCACACTGGGGCTAGCGGCCTATTTCATTGTTAATCGCTGGCTACAGCACCCATAGTCTTGCTGTGTCCGCCATCGACGTAAGTGATTTCAGCGGTAATGCCGCCAGCCAAATCGCTCAACATAAAGGCAGCGGCATTGCCGACTTCTTCAATCGTCACGTTGCGTCGGCTGGGCGCAGCGGCTGCCACGTAGCTGAGCAACTTGCCAAAGTCTTTGATGCCGCTGGCTGCCAGCGTTTTGATGGGGCCGGCGCTGATGCCGTTTACACGGATGCTGCGGCCATCGGGCATGTGCCCAACTGCTTCGGCCAAGTAACGCACCGATGCTTCCAACGCGGCTTTGGCCAGACCCATGGTGTTGTAGTGCGGAATGATGCGTTCCGCGCCCAGGTAGCTGAGCGTGAGCAGAGCTGACTTGTCGTTTAAAAAGGGCAGGGCCGCTTTGGCCATAGCCGGAAAGCTGTAGGCGCTGATGTCTTGCGCAATTCGGTAGTTCTCGCGGGTCAGGCCATCCAAAAAGTTACCTGCAATGGCTTCGCGTGGCGCAAAACCGATGCTGTGCACAAAGCCGTCAAACGTGGGCCAGTGGGTAGACAGGTCTGCAAACAGCTTGTCGATTTGCTCATCGCTGCCCACATCACAATCAAAAATGAGTTTGGAATCAAAGTCGGCAGCAAATTCGGTAATGCGGTCTTTGAAGCGCTCTCCCACGTAGCTGAACGCCAACTCGGCGCCCTGTGCATGGCATGCCTTGGCAATGCCATAGGCGATGGATCTGTTCGATAACACACCGGTGATCAATAATTTTTTGCCTGCTAAAAAGCCCATAGCGTCCTCGTGAAAAATGCTTTACCTAGGGCAGAATTGTCGCATGCGAATGTGGGTGTCTTGGTTGATGACTTGGTTAGTGGCTTTGCTGGCGTGTCCCGCGTGGGCAGCGCACGGCTATGCGTTGTGGGGTGACCTGGCTTATGCGCAGGGGTTTGACCACTTTGCGTACGTCAACGCCAACGCGCCCAAAGGCGGCGAGTTGCGCTTGGTCAGCAACCTGCGTGTGTCTACTTTTGACAAATACAACCCATTCACCATCAAAGGCTCAGCTCCAGCTTACTTGAGCGCGCTGATGTTTGACAGCTTGCTGGTGGGCGCGTTGGACGAGACAGCTGCGGGTTACGGTCTGTTGGCAGAAGACGTGTCGGTGGCTGCTGACGGGCTGAGCGCCACTTTTAAGCTGCGCCCCCATGCACGCTTTCACAACGGCGACCCGGTGCTGGCGCTGGACGTAAAACACAGCTTCGACACACTCATGGGGCCTTTTGTGTCGCCCGGTTTTCGCAGCCAGTTGGAAGATGTGGCGGGCTTGGATGTAGTGGATGCCACCACCGTGCGCTACCGTTTTAAAAAGCCCAACCGCGAACTGCCGCTGACCGTGGGCGGCTTGCCGGTGTTCAGCCACCGTTGGGGTGAGGAGGGGGGTAAGTTAAAACCTTTCGATCAAGTCGTGATGGATATTCCTGTTGGCAGCGGCCCCTACAAGATAGGCCCTGTCAACTTTGGCAAAGACATCACCTATATGCGTGACCCCAACTACTGGGCCAAAGACCTCAATGTGCGCAAAGGCACGGCCAACTTTGACCGCATCACGGTCAAGATTTACAAAGACAACACCGCACGGTTGGAAGCTCTCAAAGCGGGTGAGTTCGATTTGATGCGGTTTTTCTCGGCGGGCGACTGGGCGCGGCGGGTCAATGGTCGTAAGTTTGACTCTGGGGAGTTGGTCAAAGCCGAATTCACGCACCGTCTGCCTACTGGCTTTCAAAGCTATGTGCTCAACACCCGGCGCGACAAACTCAAGGACGTGCGGGTCCGTCAGGCACTTGGCCTGGCGCTGGACTATGAATGGATGAACCGCCAGATGTTCTATGGCGCGTACCAGCGGGTGCAGGGTCTGTTTGGCAATACCGATTGCCAGGCCAACGGGTTGCCTTCGCCGCAAGAGTTGGTATTGCTGGAGCCATACCGGGCGCAAATCCCTGCGCCTGTTTTTGGCACGATGGCCAGGCCCCCGCGCACCGACGGCACCAGCAGCCTGCGCGACAACCTGCGACAGGCGCAAAAGCTGCTCAAAGACGCGGGCTGGGACTACCGCGATGGCGCGCTGCGCAACGCCAAAGGCGAAGCGTTTGAACTGGAATACCTGGATAGCAACGAAGCCGGGGCCCGGGTGGTAACCCCGTGGTCGCGCAACCTGGAGAAAATCGGCGTCAAGCTCAACTTTCGCCCGGTGGACTTTGCCCTGTACCAGCAACGCCTGCAAAAGTTTGAATTCGATATCACGTCGCTGGCGTACCAAGGTACGCACAACCCCGGCCAGGAGTTTGCGGATCTTTTTGGCAGCAAGGCGGCCGACCAAGAAGACTCTGGCAACCACAGCGGCATCAAAAATCCGGCGGTGGACACCTTGATCACCCGCATCACGGGTGCCAAGTCCAAGGCAGAGCTGTTGCCCGCCTGCCGCGCGCTGGACCGGGTGGTGGGGCATTTGCATTTGCTTGTGCCACAGTGGTCTGCAGGCACCCACCGCATGGCCTACAACGCGTGGCACCTGAACAAGCCGGAT
>JBEGPS010000159.1:0-11487 GCA_041181325.1 Pseudomonadota bacterium | reverse complement strand
AACGATTGGTGGGCCAAGTAAAAATTAGGTCAAAAAGCGCAAATCCCTTATACTGACAGGCTTCGCAGCGCTTTAGTGGCTCCGCGGCGAAGTTTTACACCCCACCTAAGAGGCTCCCGCTAGTGGAGCGCCGAGCGTGGAAAAGAGCCCTGCAAACCCTCCTTTAAAAGAGAAATCTCATGCCAACTTTCAGCGCAAAACCCGCTGAGGTCGTTCACGAGTGGTTTGTGCTTGACGCGACCGACAAGGTCCTCGGACGAGTAGCCAGCGAAGTTGCTCTCCGTTTGCGCGGCAAACACAAGGCCATTTACACGCCTCACGTCGATACCGGTGACTTCATCGTCATCATCAACGCATCTCAACTGCGTGTCTCTGGCGCCAAGCCAATCGACAAAGTTTATTACAGCCACTCCGGCTATCCAGGTGGCATTTCCGCTATCAACTTCCGCGACATGCAGGCGAAGTTCCCTGGCCGTGCTTTGGAAAAAGCCGTCAAGGGCATGTTGCCAAAAGGCCCTCTGGGCTACGCCATGATCAAGAAGCTCAAGGTGTACGGTGGTGCTGAGCATCCTCATACCGCTCAACAGCCTAAAGTGTTGGAAATTGCTGGTATTTCTACCAACGCAGTTAAACGGGAGTCTGCCAAATGATCGGTGAATGGAACAATGGAACCGGCCGTCGCAAATCCAGCGTCGCCCGCGTGTTCTTGAAAAAAGGCTCTGGCCAAATCGTTGTTAACGGCAAAGCCATTGACAAATTCTTTGGTCGCGCAACGTCCATCATGGTCTGCAAACAGCCCCTGATGTTGACTAACCACGCTGAAACCTTTGACATCATGGTCAATGTGGCAGGCGGAGGCGAGTCTGGCCAAGCTGGCGCTACGCGCCACGGCATTACCCGTGCCTTGATTGACTACGACGCAACTCTCAAGCCCGCCTTGAGCCAAGCCGGCTTTGTTACGCGCGATGCGCGTGAAGTCGAACGTAAGAAGGTCGGCTTCCACGGCGCTCGCCGCCGTAAGCAGTTCTCCAAGCGTTAATCGCTGCAACGTTTCGTTGTACCTACAGCAGCCGCAGGAATGCAAGTTCCGGCGGCTGTTTTACATGGGACTGTTAGACTTCGCCCGCTATGAGATTTCGCCTTCTTCGCCGTCGTCTTACGATCAGCGCCCCCAGCATGCTGGTGCGCAGTGCCATGCCTTGGCCTTTGCGCTGGGCCCTATTGGCCATCGTGTTGGGATTTTGTGCGGCAATTGGATTGTGGGCGTTTGAGTTTGGCAAAGACATTGCCGGCCTCGACAAGGGCTCGAAAGAAGAGTTGCTACGCCTTCGCACCGAGGTAGATACGCTCAAAAGTAGCCTAGAAAAAGTAGGGCAAGAAAAAGACAAGGCACAGTCGATTGCCAACACTGCTGACACCATTCTCACCACTGAAAAAGCAGCGCAAGAGCGTCTTGTGCAACAAGTGAAACAGCTCGAGGCTGACAATCGCAGCTTGCGCGATGACCTTGGTTTTTTTGAAAGACTGATTCCCGCAAGTGGTGCCGATGGCGTAGCCATACGCGGGCTGCAAGCGGAGTTGCTGAGCGCTTCAACTTTAAAATGGCAAGTGCTGGTGATGCAACCCAATAGAAACGCTGCAGAATTCAATGGTCGCTTGGAGTTGGCATTCACGGGCACGTTGAATGGTAAGCCGTGGACTGCTGGCTTGCCCGCGGGCATGCAAGCGTTCAAGATTGGGCAATATGGCCGCTTGGAGGGTACTTTTGATGTTCCACCCCAAGTGCTCGTAAAGAGCGTTATTGCCAAAGTGATGGACGGTAACGTGGTTCGGGCCACCCAGACCATTAAGTTGTAGTGAAAACCTGAGGACACACTGTGTTTAATAAAAAAAAGCAGCCCGCCATTAAAAGTTTGATTGCCCACGGGACACAAATCGACGGCAATATTGCCTTTGCCGACGGCTTGCGCGTGGATGGCGACGTGAATGGCAATGTGCATGCCAGTGACGGTGTCGCCAGCATCCTGGTGATCTCTGAGTCCGCCAAAGTGGTGGGCGCTGTAGAAGCTGACCACATCATCATTAACGGTACGGTGCATGGCCCTGTGCATGCCCGTCACATGCTGGAATTGCAGCCCAAGGCGCGCATTGAAGGTGACATTCAGTACGCTGCGTTAGAAATGCACCAAGGCGCGCTTATCACCGGTCAATTGCGTCCCATCTTGGAGTTTGAGGACAAACCCACACTGAAACTAGCGGCAAATAATCAGTGAAAAAATTCCTGAGAAATTTGCTGTAGTATTCAATTTATTCTTTATTTGACCGGAGTTTCACCATGAGCGCAGTCGCTGAAAACATCCAAACCGAAATGCCCGCCCCCATTCTGTTTACAGACAGTGCGGCTGCCAAAGTGGCAGACCTTATTGCGGAAGAGGGCAACCCTGATTTGAAATTGCGCGTGTTTGTGCAAGGTGGCGGGTGTTCTGGCTTTCAGTATGGTTTTACCTTTGATGAAATCACCAACGAAGACGACACCACCATGACCAAACACGGTGTTTCTTTGTTGATTGATGCAATGAGCTACCAGTACTTGGTGGGTGCAGAAATTGACTACAAAGAAGATTTGCAGGGCGCACAGTTCGTCATCAAGAACCCGAACGCGACTACGACCTGTGGCTGCGGCTCCTCTTTTTCGACCTGATTCGTACATCGCGGCTTAGGCCGCGTAGATTGCACCAAGAATACGGGCGCCTCTGGCGCCCGTAACGCTTTTGATGCTGGCTGGAACGCGCATCACCGCCTGCTGTGCCAGCCAGGCAAACGCGGTGGCCTCAACTTGTGTCGGCGGCAACCCCAGCGCGTCTGACGACTCTACGCGGGTGCGCGGCAAGGCATTTTGCAAGCGCGTCATGAGGTGTTTGTTATGCGCACCACCACCACACACCACCAAGCTAGTGCAGTCAGCCACGGCGGCCGTAATACTGCCTGCACAGCTCAGTGCCGTGAGTTCGGTTAACGTTGCTTGCACATCGACGGGTTTAATGGACGGTGTGGCGTGCAGGTGCTGCGCAAGCCAAGTCGCATTGAACAAATCACGCCCGGTACTTTTGGGTGGGGATTTTTGAAAAAAAGGCTCTTGCAAAAGTGTTTCAAGTAGTGCGCTGTTTATCTCGCCAGAAGCGGCCCACGCGCCAGCGTCATCAAAAGCTGCGCCTGTATGCGCCAAGCACCAGCTGTCCATCAGCGCATTGCCGGGTCCGCAGTCAAAGCCAATGAGGTTCGCACCCGCGTCCGCATTGAGTACCGTGACGTTAGAGATGCCGCCAATGTTCAGCACAGCTCTTGATGTGCCTTCTTCGCCAAAAAACGCGCGGTGAAACGGCGGTACCAGCGGCGCACCTTGGCCGCCTGCTGCCACATCGCGACTGCGAAAGTCTGCAACTACGTCGACGCCGCACAGTTCAGCAAGCAGCGCAGGTTGATTGATTTGAATGGTGTAGCCCACGCCGTCAAACTCGGCGGGTCGGTGGCGCACCGTTTGGCCGTGAGCCCCAATGGCTCGCACCTCTGAAGCCTTGATTCCAGTGCGGTTTAAAAGCTGTTGTACCACTTGGGCGTAAACCTGCGCCAATGCATTGCCCGCCAATGCTGCGCGGTGCAGCTCATTGCTGGTCGCTGCATTTAAAGCCAGAAACTCTGTCTTGAGTGCATCCGAAAATGCAGCACTGCAATGCCCTAATACCCGCGTTGAGGTGCCTAAATCAACGACTACGCCATCAACGCCGTCTAGCGACGTGCCAGACATTAGTCCAATATAGAGATTCGACATCGCTCACCCAGCGCTGCAAATTCACTCAGCTCTGGCAGACTGCATTTTTACTGCCGCAGTTAGCTGCTGGCGTACTTGGGAAGCAGCCTTGTCGAATTGTGCTTTTAAAGCCACCGGTACGGGCAAAGACTCGCTTTGGCGGGCCATGGTGAGTGGATCGCGGTGAACACCATTGACACGGAACTCAAAGTGCAAATGCGGGCCAGTGGCCCAGCCGGTAGAGCCCACGGCACCTACGTTTTGTCCTTGGCCCACCGATTGACCATTTTTTACAAAAATGCGACTTAGGTGGGCATACACCGTGGTGTTGGCGTTGCCATGTTTGACCATCACCACATTGCCAAAACCGTTTTGTACGCCTGCAAACTCAACCGTACCGTCTGCGATAGAGCGCACTGGCGTGCCGGTCGGGGCAGCGTAGTCCACGCCTAAGTGGGCACGCCATGTTTGCAAAATGGGGTGAAAGCGCATTTTGAACCCACTGGTTACGCGGGAAAACTCCATGGGCGATGCCAAAAATGCGCGGCGCAGGCTCTCGCCGGCCAGGTTGTAGTAAGCACCGCGTGTCAGTGTGTGCGTGGCTGTGCCCGCGGTACCTGCAGTGGGCTCTTGAAACCACATGGCCTGCGATACCCTGCCTGCGTTTTCAAACTCAGCGCTGAGCACCCGCCCGGTGCGCAAGGGTTCGCCATCACCTTCTAGCGTTTCATAAACCACCGAAAACCGATCACCCTTGCGCAGTGCACGGTGAAAATCGATCTCGCCCGAAAATATTTCGGCGATTTGCACCGCTATAGCGTCGGGAATGTTGGCACTGTCGGTGGCTGCAAACAAAGAACTATTGATGGTGCCGCTAGCCAAACGTGATGTTGCGCTCAGCGGCAATGTTTCCAGCTTGGACTGGAACTGACCTTTTATAGCTTCAATGGTGAGCCGTTTGAAAGTGCCGTCGTCATCCGGGCTCCAGCGGGCATTGAGCTTGAGCAAAGTGTTAGCGCCCGTAGCCTCTAGCGTGACGTTGCGACCTACTCGGCCCAGCAGGGTTTGCTGGGCTAATTTATCGGTGCGCAAAAATGCGGCAGCGTTGGCATCCACTACGCCTAGGCGTTTTAGCAAGATCTCGGCGGTATCGGTAGAGCGTGTCACGTCTGATCGGTACAGGCGCAGGTCTTGCAACGGCAAAACGCTGGCTGTGGCGCTTAGGGGGAGTGCTTGAACGGTTTCTACGACGGTGTACGCGGGGATATCGGCAGCGTCGGGCGCCAAATTCGCCACAGCAAAGGTGAAACCGGTGCCGGTCAGCAGCAATGCGGCCACTGCCGCCACCAAGCGACGAGGGTGGCGCTGGACGATCTGCGCGGCAAAGGCCAGGGCATCCCGAGCGACTTGGGTCAGTTCGTTTTTCAAAATGGGGGCTCCAGGGGTGGGCGGCGCGACTAAAATTGTGCCGCTGGCAACGCGAGGCGTTGCCAAAGAGAGGTCGCAGTATAGCGGTCTAGCGCACATAGGCATCAGAAAAAACCCTTATGAATCAAGCCCCAAGCTCCACCTTTGTTGTAACTGACCGTGTGCGCGAGGCGCTGGCTGTGTCGCTGCGTGGCTGCGACGAGCTCATACCTCAAGAAGAATGGGTTAAAAAGCTTGCCAGATCCGAAGCCACGGGCAAACCGCTGCGTATCAAATTGGGGCTGGATCCCACTGCGCCCGACATTCATATTGGCCATACCGTGGTGTTGAACAAGATGCGGCAGCTGCAAGATTTGGGCCACACGGTGATCTTTTTGATTGGCGACTTCACCAGCATGATTGGCGACCCCAGCGGCCGCAACAGCACCCGCCCGCCGCTGACGCCTGAGCAAATCAAGATCAACGCCGAAACCTACTACCGCCAGGCCAGCCTGGTGTTGGACCCAGCCAAAACCGAAATTCGCTACAACAGCGAATGGAGTGACCCGCTGGGCGCGCGCGGCATGATTGCGCTGGCCAGCCGTTACACGGTGGCGCGCATGATGGAGCGCAACGATTTTCACGACCGATTCAAAGCCGGTACGCCCATTGCGGTGCATGAATTTTTGTACCCGCTGATGCAGGGCTATGACTCTGTGGCGCTGCACAGCGACCTTGAGCTGGGCGGCACCGACCAGAAGTTCAACCTGCTGATGGGCCGCACCCTGCAGGCTGAATACGGCCAGGAACCCCAATGCATCTTGACCATGCCCCTGCTTGAGGGCCTGGACGGTGTGGAGAAGATGTCCAAGAGCAAGAACAACTACATCGGCATTTCTGAGGAGCCCAACACCATGTTCGCCAAGGTGCTGAGCATCTCCGACGTGCTGATGTGGAAGTGGTACACGCTGCTGAGCTTCAAGAGCGAGTCCGAGATTGCCGCGCTCAAAGCCGAAGTGCAGGGCGGGCGAAACCCGAAGGACGCTAAGGTGGCGCTTGCCAAAGAAATCACCGCGCGCTTTCACAGTGCGGCGGCAGCGGATGCGGCGGAGCAAGACTTCATCAACCGCAGCAAGGGCGGCGTGCCTGACCAGATCGACGAGATCACTCTGCCACTGGGCGAAGACCGCGCGGCAGTTGGAATCGGTGCACTGCTCAAGTCAGCAGGTCTGGCTGCCTCCAGCGGTGAAGGCAACCGTTTGATTGACGGCGGCGGGGTGCGCGTGGACAGCAATGTGGTCAGCGACAAGGGTCTCAAGTTGGGTGCGGGCACCTATGTGCTGCAAGTCGGCAAGCGAAAGTTCGCCCGCGTGACGCTGGCTTGACCGTGGCCATGATTGCTATATTTTTAGTAGCTACTTACGCATATCCCACGGGGGCGAGTGTTGGTTTTTCTGTGAATTTCCCTAGTGTTCGAAAATATTTATTGGCACTTCTATTTTGAATTTTTTTTCGTGCAGTCCATTTCTCATAAATGAACTGGTGTAAAGTCAAATAGCGACTAACTCCAATGTATTGATTTAAAAAATGGGATAGGCGCATTCGGTGTGAGTAGCTTTTAGGGAACAAATTTGTGGACAAGAGTTTCGCAGCCTCAAAGAAGGCTTCTTCTGCTCCTGCAACAACTTCCGTTAGCGCTGTCGAATCCCATGCCAGTGCAGAGACCGGTCCTGTCCGATTGATTGGCGTGGCGTCATCCGCAGGTGGATTGGAGGCGCTGCGGGAAATGCTTCCGTACCTGCCGGAGACCAGTTCGCTGAGTTACGTCATCGCGCAACATATGTCGCCGGACCACCAAAGCACACTGGTCGAACTTCTGGCGCCCAAAACCGGTCTCAAACTATTGAAGCTGGAAGCAAGCCAGGCGGTGCAAGGTGGCGCGATCTACATCGCTGCACCCAATCACAACGTGGTTTACCACGACGGAATGTTGATCCATGTGGATTTGCATGACGTGGCAGGACCCAAGCCTTCTGCAGATGTCCTCTTCCACTCTTTGGCCGAGGAATTGGGCGAGGACGCCATTGGCATCGTGCTCTCTGGTACCGGAAGCGACGGGGCCGCAGGCCTGCGTGACATCAAGGCCGCCGGTGGCGTCACCATTGCACAAGACATCGTCTCAGCCAAGTTTGACGGCATGCCCAAGGCGGCCCTCCAGACCGGCAATGTGGATCTGGTGTTGCGCCCGGAGGCTATAGGGCCACTACTCTTGCGTCTGGTGAGCGAACCCCGAGAGTCTGCCATTCATTTTGGAGTTGAGGCTGACGGGGACGATTACCAGCAGATTGCTAAAGTAGTGCGGCTACGCACGTCATTTCGCCTGGACGAGTACAAAAGCGGAACGGTAGGGCGGCGCATTGCGCGTCGGTTGAGCTTGCTGGGCTTGCGCAGCCCAACGGAATACATCGCATATTTGAAAGCGAATCCGGCAGAAGCGCAACTCCTGGTGCGGGACTGCTTTATCAGCGTGACATCCTTCTTCCGCGACGGCGAAGCTTATCTAGCGCTTGAGCATCAAATTGCTGACATCGTTCAGAGAGCGCCATCCGGCGCAGTGCGGTGCTGGGTGGCAGGGTGTGCCACCGGAGAAGAGGCTTACAGCATTGCCATGCTGTTTGAAGAGGCCATCCGACTGAACGGACGCAAGGACCTCCAGTACATCATTTTTGCCTCGGACCTGGACGAGGCTGCCCTGGAACATGCGCGAGCTGCGACGTACTCCAAGGCGGTGTTGGATGAAATACCCAAGGCGCTGCGTGATCGCTACGTTGAAATCCATGGCAATTCGGGGCGCATACTTAAAAGCATTCGCAACCGCATGGTATTTGCGCGCCAGAACGTAGTGAGCGACCCGCCATTCTCCCGGCTAGACTTGGTGACGTGCCGTAACCTGATGATCTACCTGAATCCACCAGTGCAGCAGCGCATTTTGGAGGTATTTCACTGGGCACTTAAACCTGAAGGCCACTTGCTGCTGGGGCGCGCGGAATCGGCAGATGCCATGCCGGATTTGTTCGTGCCCAAAGATGCACGCCAACGCCTGTATGCGCGGGTTGAGGGCGCAGCGCAATACACGCTGCCGTTAGGTCAAACTGAGCACCGGCGCCTTAGCGGCAAACTAACCGATGCCAGCGATGTCGCCCTGAGTGCGGATCAGATCAGCCAGCGCTTACAGCAACAGTTGCTGGAGCTCTATGCACCCCCTACGCTGGTTATCAACGAAGCTGACCGCGTCGTCTATTTTCAAGGCGACTTGAAACCCTACGTGGGTCTGCCCAAAGGGCGGGCGGAGATGTACCTGTTTGACATGGTCGAAACCCAGCTCAGTGCGGAGTTGCGTGCGCTGGTGTACCGCTGCCGCCGTGGCGAGTCGCCCGTACACGGTTCGCAAATTCGCCAGCAAATTGACGGTGTGGTCCGCCGTGTTTCACTGGTTGCTTCGGCCTTCGGAAAGGGCGATTCAGGGCTATTGATCGTCTCATTCCTTGCCCAGCCGCATGAGGCATTGGATGCGATGCCGGTATCGCTGAACGCCAGTGAAAACGTAATCATCAGCGAGCTGGAGCGCGAACTTGTCAACACGCGCAACCACCTGAATCTGGTGGCAGAAGAATTGCATACCTCTAACCAGGAACTGCAATCCTTGAATGAAGAGCTGCAGTCCACCAATGAAGAGCTTCAGACTTCCAACGAAGAAATGCAGTCGACCAACGAGGAACTGCTCACAGTTAATGAAGAGCTGCAATTCAAATCCTCAGAGCTGGAAGTCATTTCTACCGATCTGAATAACGTGTCGGAAAGCCTGTATTTCCCCCTGCTGGTATTGGATGCGACCCTGCAGGTGACGCACGCCAACCGCGCATGCGGTCAAGTCTTTGCAGAAGTTGGATCGCTGAAAGGAAAATCACTCAACAGTCTGGCATGGGCAGTGGCGGTGCCGGGAATCGAAGCCGATGTACGCGGCGTGATTGTCAGTGGATCGCCAATGCAGCGCACGCTGCATGCAGACGATGGACGGGTGTACATGCTCAATTTGATGCCGTACAAGTCGTCAGCTGGGAAAATTTCCGGTTCGGTTCTGCTTTTTGAAGACATCACCTCTGCGCACAATGCCAATGTGCGCCTGATAGAGAGTGAAAGCCGCTACCGACAAGTCACCGAATTTCTCCCGCAGCTGGTTTGGACCACCACCGCCCAGGGCGATTGCGATTACCTCAGTCCCCAGTGGGTTCAGTACACGGGCATCAGTGAAGCCGCGCAATTGGGATTTGCTTGGCTGGAACAAATTCACCCAGATGACCGCCAGCGCACGGTAAACGAATGGACTGCCACGGCCGCCCACGGCAAGCATTTCCAAATCGAATACCGCATTCGCCGCCATGACGGCGTCTACCGCTGGTTCCACACCCTGGCTTCTCCCGTGCGGGAAAACGACGGAAAAACTATCAAATGGTTCGGCTCCAACACCGATATTGAAGACCTCAAAGCGGCCACCCAGTCCATTGAAGACAGCGAGTTGCGCTTCCGGTCGCTGGTAACGGCAACCAGCGAAATTGTCTGGCATACCGATGCCTATGGCAACAGCGTAGGCGATAGTTTGGATTGGAGTGAGTTCACCGGCCAGAACGTTGCGAAGGAAAGCGCGTCCGGCTGGATGAACTTCATTCACCCAGACGACTGGGAGCGCACCGTTGCCACTTGGACGCAAGCACTGGAGCAGCGAACCAACTATGAGACGGAATTTCGTGTGCGACGCCATGATGGGGTGTACCGGCAGTTCAGTGTCAAAGGTGTGCCTATTCTTGCGCCGGATGGCAGTGTGCGTGAATGGCTTGGTACTTGCAATGACATCACCGAACGCACTGCCATTGAGCGGCGGATTCGGGACAGTCAAAACCGACTGCAATTGGCGACCCAGGCAGCGGACATTGGCATTTGGGAATGGGACTTGATTAGCAACACGCTTCAATGGGATGAACGTCTCTATGACATGTTTGAGATGCCCGATGCGCTGCGTGGAAGCGGCACGTATTACGACTTCTGGAAATCGCGCATTCATCCGCAAGACCTTGCTTGGGCAGAGCAGGCGCTGGCAGCCGCAACCAGCGCAGACACAGGTTATGCAGGAGAGTTTCGCATCGTCCTGCCTGGTGGCCGGATACGGCATATTCAAATGGCCTCCGTCGTGGCAAAAGATGTCACTGGCGGGGCGACCAGTCTGATCGGTATTAACCGTGATGTGACCGACATCCGTGAGACACAGCAAGCGCTGATAAGTCAGAAAGATCACTTGGCCACTGTGTTTGCTGCCAATCCGAATGGATTGGTGGTGGTGGATGCTGATGGAAATATTCAGATGGCCAATGCATCGCTGCTAACCATGTTCGGCTATGCAGCCGACGAGTTGGCGGGTCAATCCATTGACATGCTGGTTCCGCAGGAGCGACGCAGTGCGCACGCGCAAGTACGTCAGCGTTTTATGAACAGCAGTGAGCCGCGTCAAATGGACGTTCGTCGTCACGACTTGTTTGGCCTGCACAAAGACGGCAGCACCTTTTCAGTGGAAATTGGCTTGGCGCCCTTTGTATCCGAGGGCAAGAGCCTGGTGCAAGCCACGGTGGTGGATGTATCCGAGAGGCGCCAACGCGAGCAGGAGCTGGAGCAATACCGCAGCAATTTGGAAGAAATGGTCGCCGCGCGCACGATTGAACTGGAAAAATCCAGCAACCAACTGGCACAAACGATTCTGGAGCTCCAGGACCTTTACAACCTTGCACCTTGCGGATATCACTCGTTGAACAAGGACGGAATGATTCAACGGATTAACGATACCGAACTCCGGTGGTTGGGCTCTAGCCGCGAAGAGCTTGTTGGAAAAAAGCACATTACAGCGTTGTTGACCCCTACCTCTGTTGTGGAATTTAAAGCCATTTTCCCGAAATTCATTGCGAGCGGCAGCGTACAGGATTTGCAGCTCGAATTTATTCGTAAGGATGGCAGCACATACCAAGGCTTGTTATCAGCCACTGCGTTTTACGACGATCAGGGTGTTTTCGAGTCTGGGCGGGCTGTTGTTCAGGACTACACCCGAATCAAGAACCAGCAAGACACATTGCGCAGCACCCTGCAGTCCTCGCCAGTGGCCGTGCGAATTGCCCGCCTCTCAGACAACCGGGTGGTATTCACGAACCTGGCCTTTTCAGAACTGGTCA
>JBEGPS010000158.1:0-3135 GCA_041181325.1 Pseudomonadota bacterium | reverse complement strand
CTCGTAGCCCAACTGGGTGAGGTTGGCCAGCATGGCGGGCGAGAGGGAGAGAGAAGAGAAAGAAGTCATGCCCCGATTATCGTTGCTGGGGTTGTATATAGATTGGCTGGTGGCCCTAAATGCTATTATTTTTATAGCTGCTTACGCAATATCGGCAAGGGATAGGGGTTGATTTGATGCCTTAATTTCCTGCGCAAGCCTTTGCTGTTGCGGGACGTGGGACGGCGCGGCACTCAGCTCCGCGGCTGTCCCCCGCTTCGCTCCTCCTTTATGCCGCTGCGCTGAGCCCCACGCCGTCCCACGTCTGAGGTACTGTTGGCCTTGAAAGGGGGGGGCAACAAGACATTGCGCATCTATACCGTTCGCTGCCGATGGCACTGGTGCGGATGGTGCAGTGAGGTAAAGGAGGAGCCCGAAGGGCGGAGGACACGAACGGAACCATCTGCGCCAGTGCCAGCGGCGTACAGACCTAGGCGGCGCGTTCCCTAAAATGCCCAGACATCAGAACCGGAGCCAACACCCATGCGACCCCTACTTCCCAGCCTGCTACTGGCAACCCTGCTCACCGCCTGCGGCTCCACTATCGTCAACCCAGTCACCGGCCAGGCCGAACGCTCAGTGATGAGTGAAGACGCCGAAATTGCTGAAGGGGCCAAAGGCCACCAAGAGGTGCTCAAGGAATACGGCGCATACGCCAACCCGCCCATACAAAAGTACGTGAACGACCTGGGCCAGCGGCTGGCCGCGCAGAGCCACCGCAAGCAACTGCAATGGCACTTCACCGTGCTGGACAGCCCCGAGATCAACGCCTTTGCGCTACCTGGTGGCTATGTGTACGTGACGCGTGGCATCATGGCCTACATGGAGAGCGAGGCCGACTTGGCGGGCGTAGTGGGCCACGAGATTGGCCACGTTACCGCTCGCCATGGTGCACAGCGCGCCACCAGCCAGCAAAACGCGGGGCTGGGCGTGTTTGCGGCCAGCATCTTGGGTGCGGTGGCAGAGGCCTACGGTGTGGCGGGCGCGGGCCAATTGGCGGGGCAGGTGTCGCAAACCGTGGCGGCAGGCTATATCGCCTCGTATGGGCGCGACCAAGAGTTGCAGGCCGACAGCCTGGGGGCGGAATACCTGGCGCGCACCACGTACGACCCGCGCAACATGATTGACGTGATTACGGTACTCAAAAATCAAGAACGCTTTGCCGCTGACCTGGCCAAAGAACAGGGACGTGCGGCGCCTGCACAGGGCGACTGGCTCGCATCGCACCCCAGCAACGACCAGCGCTTGCAGACCATTACCCAGCTAGCCAATCAGTACAAAGGCAGCTACACCGACGAGGGCCGTGCGCGCTACTTGAAGGTAATTGCAGGTATGGCGTTTGGCGACAGCGCTGCGCAGGGCATCACACGCGGACGTAACTTTTACCACCAGGATTTGGGCATTGCCCTCACTGCGCCACAGGGCTGGCAGGTGCGTAACGATGCCGAGCAGTTGGCGCTCATTAACGGGGCAGGGGACGCTGGGCTGATCGTGCGTGTGTTGCCGCCGCAAGCGGGCAAGAGCCACGCCGACATCATTCGCACCGTGCTCAAACCCACCCAAGGCCGCACCGATGCCACCACTCTCAACGGCTTGCCTTCCACTCGTTTCAACGGCACCGCGCAAAACGCGCAGGGCCAAGCGCAGGCGCTGGAGGTGACGCTGGTAACCGGCCCGCAAAACCGCACCTACATGCTGCAATTCAGCGCCAAAAATGCGCAAGCCCTGCAGATTGCCCGCGTGGGGCTGCGTGAGGCCGAGGGCAGCTTTCGCGCCCTGACCGCGCAAGACCGAAGCGCCGCCAAGCCCTGGGCGATTCGTACCGTGGCCTACCCTAAGGGGGGCTTTGCAGAACTGGCTAAAACCTCACCCATTGACCGACCAGAGCAGCAACTGCGGCTGATCAACGGTTTTTACAGCGGTGGCGAGCCCAATGTGGGGGCGCTGGTGAAGGTGGTTGAGGCGGCCCAGTAGGCAGCCGCTGGCGGCCTTTTGGGGCGGGGGTGGTTTAGTGTGGTTTTTAAATAAAAAATCCCCTGCAAGCAGCATCACTTGCAGGGGATTTATTTTGATTTTGCTACTAATTTAATAGCTTATTACGCACTATTCACAGGGGCTGGAAGCTGTTTTATATCTAAAGTAACGCGCTACACCAGCAATGCGTTCACCCGCTTCACATACGCAGCCGGGTCAGCGGGCAGACCGCCTTCAGCCAGCAGCGCTTGGTCAAACAGGATGTGGGCCAGGTCATTGAAATGCACGCTGCCGTCCAGCTTTTTCACCAGCGCGTGTTCGGCATTCACTTCCAACACGGGCTTGACTTCAGGTGCGGCCTGGCCAGCTTGCTTGAGCATTCGCGCCAATTGGGTGCTCATGCCGTGGTCTTGCACCACCAGGCAGGCGGGGCTATCCACCAAGCGGGTGGTGACGCGCACGTCTTCGGCTTTGTCTTTCAGCGCCTCTTTAAGCTTGGCCAACAAGGGCTTGAAGGTTTCTGCGGCTTCTTCAGCGGCCTTTTTCTCGGTCTCGTCTTGCAGCTTGCCCAAATCTACGGCGCCTTTGGCCACGCTTTGCAGCGGCGTGCCGTCGAAGTCGTGCAGGTAGTTCAGCGCCCACTCGTCCACACGATCTGTCATGAGCAAGACTTCAATGCCCTTTTTCTTGAACACTTCGAGCTGTGGGCTGTTCTTGGCTGCGGCCGCGTTGTCGGCGGTGATGTAGTAGATGGCCTCTTGGCCTTCCTTCATACGCGCTTTGTAGTCGGCTAGTGACACGCTTACGCTGTCAGTGGTGCTGCTGGCAAAGCGCAGCAGCTTGGCCAAACGGTCTTTGTTGCCAAAGTCTTCGCCCAGGCCTTCTTTGAGCACTGCGCCAAATTCTGCGTAGAACTTGGTGTATTTGCCTGCAGCCGCTTCAGCTTCAGCTTTTTCTTCGGCGCTAACAACATCAGTTACACCGTCCGCTGACTTGGCAGCCCCTTCGGTAGCGGCTTCTGGCAACTTGTCGTGCTTGGCTAAGTCCTCCAGCATGCCCAACACCCGTTTGGTGCAGCCTTCACGGATGGCTTTCACGTCGCGGCTTTCTTGTAGCAGCTCA
>JBEGPS010000157.1:0-16250 GCA_041181325.1 Pseudomonadota bacterium | reverse complement strand
CCGCCGCGGTAGTAAGACACGCGAGAAAACTCCACCGGCAACGGGGGTTTAGGTCTGGCCACCCCTTCCGTAGGCGCCATGTTTTTAGGCACCGGCGGCGTGCCGGTCATCTTCAAATACGGATAGCTCTTGTCGTCCCTAAACAGAATGTTGTACTTGGGGTTGAGCGTCTTGATAAGGTTGTTTTCCAGCAGCAGCGCCTCGGCCTCAGACCGCACCACGGTGGTCTCCAGCCGGGTAATTTTGCTGACCATGTGGCCGATGCGGGTGCCGCCGTGGTTCTTTTGGAAATAGCTGGAAACGCGCTTTTTCAGGCTGATGGCTTTGCCCACGTACAGCACCTGCCCGTCCGCATCAAAGTAGCGGTAAACGCCCGGCAGCAGCGGCAATGCCGCCACCTGGCGCAACAATTCTTCACTATGGGTGTCACTCATGGGGGCTATTGTGAAGGGACAATGGCCCCCATGCCGCCTTCAAGCTCCATCCACCCGCCAGCCGCGCACGCTGCGCCTTTGCGCTGGGACGTATTTTGCCAAGTGATTGACAACTTTGGTGACATCGGCGTGTGCTGGCGCTTGTGTGCTGACCTGGCCGCCCGCGGTCATGCGGTGCGCCTGTGGGTGGACGACGCATCAGCCTTGCAGTGGATGGCGCCCGGAGCGCTAGAGGGCCGCATCGCGGGCATCGAAGTATGTGCGTGGGCCGACTCCATGCAGCCGCAAAAGCTATCCAGCCTGCCTGCCGCCGATGTATGGATAGAAGGATTTGGCTGCGAAATTGCTCCTGAATTTATAGCTGCTTACGCAAAGTGGACGGGGGCTAAAGGCCTAAATGACTCAAAATCTCCGGTGTGGGTCAACTTGGAATACCTCAGCGCCGAGCGCTATGTGGAGCGCGCCCACGGACTGCCCTCGCCGGTCATGTCCGGTCCGGCGAAAGGCGCCACCAAGCATTTCTTCTACCCCGGCTTTACCGAGCGCACCGGTGGCCTGCTGCGTGAACCCGACCTGGCCGCGCGCCAAGCTGAGTTTGATCGCGATGCTTGGCTGCAAAGTCACCAGATTGCGCCACAACTGGGTGCCCGGCTAGTCTCACTGTTTTGCTACGAGTCGCCCGCGTTGCCGCAACTGCTGGTAGAGCTGGCACAGCAGCCCCAGCCCACGCACCTGCTGGTCACTCCAGGGCGCGCCACGGCCGCTGTGCAAGCCGCAGTTTTAAGCCAAAACACGCTGCAGCCCTCGTGGAATATGCGTAACGCGCTATCAATTTCATATTTACCCGCCCTCACCCAGCACGACTTTGACCATCTGCTGTGGGCCTGCGACCTGAATTTTGTACGTGGCGAAGACTCGCTGGTGCGCGCCCTGTGGGCAGGCAAGCCGTTGGTGTGGCACATCTACCCGCAAAGCGACGCCGCCCACCACCACAAGCTGGATGCTTTTTTGGACATGCTGGGTACCGACGCAGCGCTGCGCCAAACCCACTTGCGCTGGAACGGCGTGGCAGCAGCAGGCGATGCCCATGCCAACCCGGTTTTGCCATGGGACAGCCTGCTCGCATGGAACGCAATCGCCACTCGAACCCGCGCCCGGATGCTGCAAATGGACGACTTGACCACGCAGCTGGTCAATTTCGTGCTGAAAAAACGTTAAAATTTAAGGCTTTGCTGAATTTGCCGCGAGAACCACGGGCAAATCATGCCCCGCCGCCCACTGCGGCATAACAACGCTGACAGCACTGGCTGACAGCGACAACTGTTCCAAGACATTTATGAAAATCGCTCAAGAAATCCGCGCTGGCAATGTGATCATGCACGGCAAAGACCCCATGGTCGTTCTGAAAACCGAATACAGCCGCGGCGGCCGCAACTCTGCCACCGTGCGCATGAAGCTCAAGAGCCTGATTGCCAACTTCGGCACCGAAGTCGTATTCAAGGCCGATGACAAGATGGACCAAGTCATCTTGGACAAAAAAGATTGCACCTACACCTACTTCGCTGACCCCATGTACGTGTGCATGGACGAAGAGTTCAACCAGTACGAAGTCGAAGCCGAAAACATGGGTGACGCACTGAACTACCTGGAAGACGGCATGGCCGTTGAAGTAGTGTTCTACGACGGCAAGGCCATTTCCGTTGAATTGCCAACCAGCGTGGTGCGCGAAATCACTTGGACTGAACCCGCCGTCAAGGGCGACACTTCCGGCAAGGTGTTAAAGCCCGCCAAAATTTCCACAGGTTTCGAAATCGGTGTGCCAATCTTTGTGGCCCAAGGCGACAAGGTCGAAATCGACACCCGAACTGGTGAATACCGCAAGCGCGTCTGACCACTCGCACTGACTGCAACGGCGTCTAGGCTTCAAGACGTATTGCTAAAAAGAAAAGGCTTCCAAGGCAACTTGGAAGTCTTTTTTTATGGGTCATAGTTTGCGTGTAGGCTAGCGGATTAGCCACCGCATAAATGCCCATGAAAAATACTCCAAATCTCAACGAACGCACCATCGCCGACGCATGGGCCGACCTGCAAGCCCACGCGGACTCAGGCAAACCATTGCAAGCCGACGCTTACCGCCTAGCCTTCTCAGACCCCGAATTTATGTTGCGCCGTGAGACCCGCGGCATCCGCATACAGCTGGAAATGCTCAAGCCAGATCTGGACCAAAGCCAGCAAGGCATCGAAAACACCGTGGTCGTGTTTGGAAGCGCCCGCTTTCAGTCGCCTGAGCAGGCACAAACCAATTTAACGGCTGCCAAACACAGCGACGATGCCCAGGCCCTAGCCCTTGCACAGCGCCATGTGCGCAACGCCATGCATTACGACAACGCCCGCCTGTTTGCGCGCCTGGTGGCCGAATACAGCAACGCCCGTCCACCCAAAGACCGCCTGTTTATTGCCACCGGCGGCGGGCCCGGCATTATGGAAGCAGCCAACCGTGGCGCACACGAAATGGGTGCTCCCAGCGTGGGCCTGAACATCGCCCTACCCCATGAGCAGCACCACAACCCCTACGTCACCCCGGAGCTAAGCTTTAAATTCCACTACTTTGCACTGCGCAAAATGCACTTTATGATGCGCGCCAAAGCGCTGGTAGCGTTCCCCGGCGGCTTCGGCACGCTGGATGAATTGTTCGAGGTCATCACCCTGGTACAGACCAGAAAAGCCAAGCCAGTGCCCATCATTCTGTTTGGCACAGACTACTGGAAACGCCTGATCAACATGGACGTGCTGATCGAAGTAGGCGCCATTTCCCCTGAAGACCTAAACCTGCTGCACTACACCGACGATCCACAGGATGCGTGGGACACCATCAAGCGGTTTTATAAGTTGGAGTAATTCGGTGATTCGTGTGTAAGTCTAGAAGTCGACAAGTCACTTGCTGTACGCATACCGCGGGGCTCACGCTAGACCGTCTGATCGTCAAATAAAAACATTTGAACGTCATTGTCCTCAGGTGCCAGAATTCGACGATCCGCAGCACAAGCACGCCCACAGTCGCTCGCAAATGCCTCTTTGATAGTCGCCAAAGAATTGAAGTGAAGCGTACCAATCAAATAGGTATCCGATGCACCCGCCAAGGCAACAATTGGCCCTTTGCTGACTTCGTACTTTTGGAGCCCAGGCAACTGTTTTGCCAATGGAATATGAACATCGAAATAGTGTTTATCGAATGCCATCGTGTCTTTTGGTGTTCTATAGACCACTACCATGCGTGCCATATTTCTCTCCATTAAAAGTTGGAACTACCCCTGTCCGCGCCATTTCGGCGTGAACCACAGCCTAGCTTACACAGTCTTGCTATAGGCAAAAAACACTTCATCGCGCACCCACCCCAGCGCCTCGTACGCGGCTTGCGCGCCCAAGTTGGTCTTGGCGGTGGTCAGGTCCATGCGGGCTTTGCCCTTGGCTTGGGCTGTTGCTTCTGCGGCGCGCAACAGCGCGGTGCCAGCGCCGCCGCGTCTGGCTTGGGGGGCGACGAACAGGTCGTAAAGCACGTAGATGGGTTTGGCTTCCACAGAGCAGAAGCTGGGGTACAGCTGGCAAAAGCCCACCGCTTCGTTCTTGTCATTTGATGCCAGCAGGATGACTGACTCACTGGCTTGCATGCGCTCTCGGATGAATGCAGTGGCCACCACCAAATCGGGCGCTTGCGCGTAAAACTGGCGGTAAGCATCGAAGAGACTGGCGACTGCGTCTAAGTCATGCAAAGTGGCGGTGCGGATGGTCATAGGTTAATTCAAAGTGCTATCTTAAATATAGCTGCTTACGCTTTATCCACGGGCGCTACAGGCTTTTTCTGTCTTAATTTAAAGGCTGCCTGCGAACCCAGCCCCACCATGGCGCCCACGGTCCAGAACACCACCGAAACCCCCACCACCACGCCCACCGTGCCGAACACCATGGGCATCAGCACGCTAGAGATGTTGATGCTCATGAGCCGCAGCGCAATGGCTTGGCCGTGCTGGGCGTGTGGGGTGATCTGGTGCAGGGTGCTCATCAGCATGGGTTGCACAGTACCCAGGGCCAGCCCCAGCAGCACCGAACACAAGCCCATGGTCCAAGCCGATGGCATAAACGGATAAATACCGAACAACACCGCCGTGATAACCATTGCGCTGGTAACTACTGCCCATTCACGCAAGTGATTGGCCAGCAGTGGTAGCAGCACGCGAACCGATGCGGCTGCAACGGCAAAACCGCCCAATATGGTGCCAATAACCGAGGCGCTAAAGCCTCGCTCGTGCCCAAGTACGGGCACCACAAAGGTGTGTACATCCCAACAGCTCGACAGCAACCAGTTGACGAACAGCAAGCGGCGCATCAAAGGCTCGCGCAACAATGGCCATGCGCTGGTGCTGCCACCCTCAGGCACTTGAACGGGTGGCAGTTCAGGTGTATCGCGCACTGCCAACCAGGCCAGTGCCGGGGCTAAAGCGCATAAGGCAAACGCGGCAACAAAGCCGTTGCGGTCTGCAGCACTGCCACCTAGCCACACGCCTGCGTGGTCAATCAGCAAGCCCACGCACACCGGACCCAAAAAGTTGGACACCGCTGGGCCGATGGACAGCAAGCTGAACACGCGGCGCAGCTCGCGGGCATCGTGTGCGGCCCGGCCCACATGGCGTTGCAGGGCGATAGACGCGCCACCGGTAGCACCGCCCATGAGCAAGGCGCTCAGGCACAGCACATAAAAGTTCACAAACACCGCCGACAACGTGCCCCCTACCATGGCCGCACCAATGGCCAACATCACCGGGCGGCGCAGGCCGTGGCGATCTGCAAAGCGCCCCGCTGGCAGTGCCAAAAACACCTGCGAGAGTGAAAAAAGCGCTAACAAACAGCCGACCGCCAACGGGCCATAGCCCTGCTGCAGCGCCCACAGCGGGGCCGCCATGCGCATGCCCGCCATGCAGGCATGGATACATACCTGCCCTGCCACCAGTCGCAATACCTGCGCGGCAGTTTGCTGTGGAGGCAAGCTGCTTGGGTTCATAGCAGGCGGTTCTGCACCAGGCCTTCGCTGCGCGCGTCTGCGCTGTCACTGCCACCCGTATCCAGGTCTTTGTCTATTGGAATAAGCACCTGCGATGCACTCTCAGGCAACGCTTCCACCTTCTTCAAAGCGCGGCCCATGGCGCGGGTGCGCACGTCGGCATCGGTCAGGGTTTTGAGCACGGTCTCCGTCTGCGCGCGGGCTTTGTCCAGCATGCCGCCAAACTTGCCGAACTCGGTTTTCACCGCGCCCAGCACTTGCCACACTTCGCTGGAGCGCTTCTCCAGCGCCAGCGTTCTAAAGCCCATTTGCAATGAGCTGAGCATGGCCAAGAGCGTGGTGGGCCCGGCCAGTGTGATGCGGTGCTCGCGCTGCAGGCCCTCCATCAGGCCGGGGCGGCGCAGCACTTCGGCGTACAGGCCTTCGGTGGGCAAAAACAAAATCGCAAAGTCGGTGGTGTGCGGCGGTTCTACGTATTTCTCGGAAATCGATTTGGCCTCCAGCCGGATGCGCAGCTCCAGCGCCTTGCCAGCGGCCTCGGCAGCGGCCACATCGGCCCTGCCCTGCGCGTCCAGTAAGCGCTCGTAATCTTCGTTGGGAAACTTGGCATCGATGGGCAGCCACAGCGGCGCGCCATCGTCAGACTTGCCGGGCAGCTTGATGGCAAAGTCCACCACGTTTTTGCTGCCCGGACGGGTGGCAATTTGCACGGCGTATTGGTCGGGCACAAATACCTGCTCCAGCAGACTAGCGAGTTGTGCCTCGCCAAACATGCCACGGGTTTTGACGTTGGTCAGCAGGTGCTTGAGATCGCCCACGCCCTGCGCCAGGGTTTGCATTTCGCCCAGTCCTTTGTGCACCTGCTCCAGCCGTTCGGCCACTTGTTTAAAGCTCTCCCCCAAGCGGGCTTGCAAGGTGGTTTGCAATTTTTCGTCCACGGTGGCGCGCATCTCATCAAGCTTGGCGGCGTTGGTGGTTTGCAGCTGGGCCAGCTGCGCTTCCAGCGTTTGGCGCACCTCGGCCATGCGCCGCGCATTGGATTCGGACACATTGCTCAGCTGCAGTGTGAGCGTGTCGGACAGCGACTTTTGCAGTACCGCCAGTTGCTGCCCGAAAGCATCAATCTGCGTGTTCTGGGTGCGAGTGGCCTCGGCGCTTTGCTGCACCAGGGTTTGCTGAAACGTGGCCAGGTTTTGCGTCAACTCTTGCCGCCCGCCGCGCGAGGATTCGGTGATCTCGGTGCGTAGCTCGCGCTCCAGGCGCTCGGTGGCGGTTTGCAACTGGGCACGCAGGTCTTGCAATTCTTTAAGTTGCGCCTGTTGCTGTAGTTGCTGCTGCTTTTGTTGCTCCAAATCATCACCGCTTCCACGCTGCGAGAGCGCGAACCAGACCAGTGCAACCAGATTCAACAGGCCTAAACCCAACACCGCCCACACCCACCATGCGAATTCGTTCAAGCCAGCACCTCGGCATTCAAGGGGGTGAGCGGTTTGCCATGCACCAGCATGCCAATCAGGTTGTCCGCAGCCACCATCGCCATAGCTTTGCGCGTGCCCACAGTGGCGCTGGCAATGTGCGGGGTCAGCACCACGTTGGGCACGGTCAACAAGTCGGGATGCACCTGGGGCTCGCCCTCAAATACGTCCAGCCCCGCAGCCGCAATGCGCCCTTCGCGCAGGGCCACGGCCAAAGCTGCGTCGTCCACAATGCCGCCGCGCGCAATGTTGACCAGCGTAGCAGTGGGCTTCATTAGCGCCAATTCAGCCGCGCCAATGGTGTGGTGCGACGCCGCGGAATACGGCACCACCAGCACCACATGGTCTGCGTTTTTGAGCAAGTCTTCTTTGCTGACATACGCGGCCCGGCACTCGGACTCGGTTGCCGCATCCAAACGGCTGCGGTTGTGATAAACCACCTTCATACCAAAGCCCAATGCACCGCGCTTGGCAATGCCCTGCCCGATGCGGCCCATGCCGATGATGCCCAGCGTGCTGCCGTGCACCTCGGCCCCTGAGAACATGTCGTAGCTCCAGCGGGTCCATTTGCCGGCGCGCAAATAGTGCTCGCTCTCGGTCACGCGTCGCGCAGTAGCCATTAGCAAAGCAAAGCCGAAGTCAGCGGTGGTCTCCGTGAGTACGTCAGGCGCGTTGGTGCCCAGCACACCCGCCGCAGTCATTGCGGCCAGGTCAAAGTTGTTGTAGCCGACAGCCATGTTGGCGCAAATTTTGAGTTGTGGGCATTGTGCAAGCAAGGCCGCGTCAATGCGATCCGACCCCGTGGTGAACACACCCACTTTGCCTTGCAAGTGCTGCGCCAGCTCAGCAGGCGTCCACATCTGGTCAGCCTGGTTGGAGTGGACCTCGAAGTGCTGGCCCAGGTGCTCCAGCACCTCGGGAAAAATGGCGCGGGTCACCAGGATGGCAGGTTTAAGAATGGCGGGTTGGGACATGTTGGGCTTTTGAATGGTTCAAGACAATGGCTTAAGACGGCTGCTCGATCTGAAACACCTGGCGCAGGTAGGCCAAATACTTCTCGTCGTCGCACATGTTTTTGGAAGGCGTGTCTGACAGCTTGGCCACCGGCTGGCCGTTGCAGCGCACCATCTTGATGACGATTTGCAGCGGCTCATAGCCCAGGTCGTTGGTCAGGTTGGTGCCGATACCAAAGGCTAGCTGGCAGCGGCCACGGAATTGCTGGTACAGCTCAATGGTGCGTGGCACGGTCAGGCCGTCGCTGAAGATCAGCGTTTTGGTGCGCGGGTCTACGCGGTTACGGGTGTAGTGGTCCAGCATGCGCTCGCCCCAGTTGAACGGGTCGCCGCTGTCGTGGCGCGCGCCGTCAAACAGCTTGCAAAAATACAAATCAAAGTCACGCAAAAACGCGCTCATGCCGTACACATCGCTGAGCGCAATGCCCAGGTCGCCCCGGTACTCCCGCGCCCACGACTCAAAGGCAAAAATCTGGCTATCGCGCAGCCGTGGCCCCAAGCCTTGCGAGGCCTGCAAATACTCGTGCGCCATGGTGCCCAGCGGAATCAGTCCCAGCTTGAACGCCAGCTGCACATTGCTAGTACCCGCCAATTGCCCATCAGACGCGCCGCCACGGCTGGGGCTTTGGTGCGTGCCCAGCTTGGCGGACAGCACGCGCAACACTTCGTCGTGCCAAGCACGCGAAAAGCGGCGGCGGGTTCCGTAGTCGGCAATCTTCAAATCCTTCAAACCATCGGCATGCAGCTGGCTAATTTTGAGCTCCAGCCGCTGGCGGCCTTCTACAAAATCCGGCACCTTTTGCGTGTTGCGGAAGTACACCTCGTTGACGATGGCCAGCACCGGAATCTCAAACAAAATGGTGTGCAGCCAGGGGCCGACGATCACGATGTCAATCTCGCCTGATGCCAGTGGCGTCACCGTGATGTATTTTTCGTTGAGCTTGAACAAGCCCAGAAAGTCCACAAAGTCGCTCTTGATAAAGCGCATGGACCGAAGGTACGCCAGCTCGCTTTCCTGAAACTGCAGGCTGCACAGCGAGCGAATTTCTTCACGAATTTCCTGTGCGTGCAGCGCCAGGTTTATGCCGCCGTTGCGGCACTTAAAGCGGTATTCCACCTGCGCGCCGGGAAACTGGTGCAGCACCACCTGCATCATGGTGAACTTGTACAGATCGGTATCGAGCAGGCTGGTGATGATCATGGTTTTGGGGAGTTAGGCTACTTGTCCGGCAACCAGTGTAATGACGCGGTCCGCGCGGCTGGCCAGGATGGCATTTTGCTCTGCCACCAGCATGGGCATTCCCGAAGATTTGAGCTTTAAGAGCGCATCGCGAATGGCCTCTACCAACACGGGCGCAATGCCCTCGCAGGGTTCGTCCAGCAGCAGCAGCGCCGGGCCGGTCATCAGCGTGCGGGCGATGCTGAGCATTTGCTGCTCGCCCCCACTCATGTGCGCGGCCTTGCGCGGCAGCATGGTTTTGAGGGCGGGGAACAGACTCAGCACGCGCTCCTGGCGCTGCGCCAGAGTTTCCTTCTTATCGCCTTGCGTTAGGTTCGAATCCACACCCTGCCGCGCCGCGATGTGCAGGTTTTCCGCCACCGTCAACGCGGTGAACAAGCGCCGGTCTTCCGGCACATAGCCCAGCCCCAGGCGCGCGATGGTGTGCGGCTCCAGACCCAAAATGTTCGTATTTTTAGTGCTCTTATTTTGATAGCTGACTACGCCCTCTGCACGGGTGCTCAGGCCCATAATGGCTTGTAAAAGTGTGGATTTACCAGCCCCGTTCAGGCCCTGCAACACCACCAGCTCGCCGGCCTGCAATTGCAGTGACACGTCAAACAAGGCCTGGGCTGCGCCGTACCAAACGTTCAGGTTGCGTACTTCAAGCATTTGGCACCTCTTGAGCAGATGCAACGCTAGTTTCGCCAGCGATGGAGTAAGCGGAGTTTGGAGCGCTGAAACTTTGCCCCAAGTAACGCGCACGCACCACCGGATTATTCGCAATCTCATCGGGCGTCCCTTGCGCAGCGATCAGCCCGTCAATCAACACCAGCACGCGGTCAGCCACGCCAAACACGGCGTCCATGTTGTGCTCGGTGTAGAGCACGGCCATGCCGGGCTGGTCGCCGTGGGATTGCGTGAGGTCTTTGACCAACAGCATCAGCGCGGCGCGCTCGGTCTGGGCCAGGCCGGCGGCGGGTTCGTCCAGTAGCAACAGTTGCGGATGGGTCGGTGGCTCTTGCAAATGCGCGGTGGCATCGTGTGGGGTACCTGCTTTGGCGCTTGGTATTTCCAAGCCCACCAACGCCATCGCCAGCTCCAACCGCTTCTTCGCGCCATAGGGCAAGTCTTTGGCATCTACCTGCGCCAGGTCTTGCAAACCTACCCGCGCCAGCAATGCCATAGCGCTCGTGCTATCAGTGTCTTCTAACACGTTATAGGCCGCTAGCCCCCGTGGGGCCTGCGTGAGCAGCTGCACATTTTGTAGCACCGTCAGTGCCTCAAACGTCTTGGCCACCTGAAAGGTGCGCGCTATGCCGTGCTGCAAGCGCTGCTGCGGCGTTAGCAAATCTACCCGCTGGCCGCCCCACGCCACCTGCCCGCTGGTGAGCGTGTGTTGGCCCGCAATGCAGGCAAAGGTGGTGGACTTGCCTGCGCCGTTAGGCCCAATCAGCGCCACGCACTCGCCCGGCTGCACCGTGAACGACACGCCTTTGACCGCGTGCACGCCGCCAAAGTGCTTCACCAAGTTGCTGACTTGCAGGCTCATGTTTTGCCCCCACGCGGCCACCAGCGCAAGCCAAGCAATCCCGTGGGTGCTAGAGCCATGATGACCATCACCAGCACGCCCAAAGCGCCGCGCCAATAATCAAACCCGCGCCCCAGTTCCGCCGCTGCGCCCACCAAAATAGCCGCCCCAGCCACCGTGCCCCAAACCTGGTGCAAGCCGCCCAACAGCACCACCAGCAAGGCATCCACCGACGTAGCCACCGACGCCACCGACGGAAACACCGCCCCCTGGTGCGCCGCAAACAAGCCTCCCGCTAGCCCGGCCAGCGTGGCGCTCTCCATGAATATGCGGTACTTGATAGCACGGGCATTCAACCCACTGGCTGCTGCCCGCTCGGGCGCGTCGCGCACCGCCTGCAAGGCCGCGCCCAAAGTGGAACGGCTCAAGCGGCGCAACGCGGCCACACTGACCAGCGCAATAAAAATCAGCAACGCAAAAAACAGGGTGCGGGTGTCGTCCGTGACCAATTGCAGGCCAATCAGGCCGTTGTCCCCACCCGTCATCGCCACCCACTGGCTGGCCGTGGCCCATACCACCTGCGCCAAGGCCAACGACAGCATGGCCAAGTAGACCCCAGCGCTGCGCACCATCACCCAGCCCAGGGCAGAAGCCACTCCCAAACTGGCCGCACACCCCACAGCCAGCGCGCCGGGTAAGCTCCAGCCCCATTGCAAATGGGCCAGTGCGGTGCCGTAGGCTCCCAGCGCATAAAACGCCGCGTGGCCAAAACTCACCAGAGCGCCCAGCGCCATCATGGCCTGCAGGCTTACACCCAAAATGATCAAAATTAATGCGTCACTGGCCAGCGACTGCGCGTAATCGCCCGCCGCCCAAGCGCCAGCCAGCAACGCCACGGCCATCAGGCACAGCGACGCAAAGACACGCGGACTACGCGGCCCCCAGCGAAAGCGGTGGCCCAGCTCTTCAGACGCCTGCTCCAGCGGCTGGCCCAGCAAGCCCTGTGGGCGCAGCGCCAGCACCACGCCCATGGTGGCAAACACCAGCACCAGCGTGCCCTGCGGCCACAGGCTGCTGCCAAAGGCATGCACCAGCCCGATCAACAGGGCTGCCACAAAAGCACCGCCAATGCTGCCCAAACCACCGGTGACCACCACCACAAAGGTTTCCACCACGATGTTCATGTCCATCTGCAGGTTGGCAGGTTCACGCGGCAGCTGCAGTGCGCCGCCCAGCCCCGCCAGCGCGCAGCCCAGCACCACGGCCCCCAGCATCAGCGGCTTGGGGTTTACGCCTAGCGCAGACAGCATGGCGCGGTCTTGTGTGGCTGCCCGCAGCTGTGCGCCAAATGCAGTGCGATTCAACAGCAAGTGCAGGCCTAGCAACACCAGCGGCCCCAGCATGATGGTGACGGCTTGGTACTGCGGAAAAAACTCACCCGCAAACTCGATAGAACCCTTGAGTCCGGGAAAGCGCGGCGCAAACACCTCGTCCGGCCCAAAGCCCCAGCGCATGGCATCGTGCAAGGCTAGGCTCAGGCCAAAGGTGGCCACCAGTTGGTACAGCTCAGGTGCGCCGTAAAGTCGCCGCATAAGCATAAACTCGGCCACAGCACCCGCCAGTCCTGCGCAAGCAGCTCCTAAAAACATAGCAGCTGCGTACAGCCAAGCGCTGTCTCCCCAGTCCGGGAACCAGTTCACCAGCCAGTGCGCCGAGAACAACGCGCCTAGCATAAAGAAGCTGCCGTGTGCAAAGTTAACGATGCGGGTGACCCCAAAAATCAGCGTCAGCCCCGCTGCCATCAGGAACAGCGTGCTGGCGTAACTCAGCCCGTTGAGGAGCTGAATGGCGGCATAGGCCATCAGGCAGTTATTCGAGCCAGGTGGTGAAGTCAGCCACCGGCACGCGCGGGGTGTGGAAGGTGTTCACCACCTCCGATTCGTCTGCGTAGCCCAAAGCCATGCCGCACACCAGCATTTCATCGGGACCCGCGCCAATCAGAGGCATGATGATTTTGGAGAAACCATTCCACGCAGCTTGTGGGCAGGTGTGCAGACCACGGCCACGCGCAGCCACCATGATGTTCTGCATAAAACAGCCATAGTCCACCAGCGAGCCGCGTCCCATCACTTTGTCAATGGTGAACATCAGCGCCACGGGCGCATCAAACAAGCGGAAGTTACGCTGGTGCTGCAGATGCATCTTGTCCTTGTCGCCCTTGCCGATGCCCAGCAATCCGTACAAGCCCCAGCCGTTCTCGCGGCGGCGGTCGATGTAGGGGCTGACCCACTGCGTGGGGTAGTAGTCATACTCTTCCACGTATTCCTTGGCTAGCTCGGGGTTGGCACGAATCGCGTCGTGGGCGGCGCAGGTTTTTTCTACCAGACTGTCGCGGCTGGCCCCTTGCAACACGGTCACACGCCAGGGCTGGCAGTTGGTGCCCGAGGGCGCGCGGCTGGCCACTTGCAAAATGGCTTCGATATCACTCTTGGCCACTGGCTGGCTGGTGAAAGCGCGTGCGGACATGCGCGAGGTGATAGCCGCATCCACAATGGCTGCGCTTACGGGGAAAGTCGTCATTTCAAGGTCTCCAGAACGGTAATTAATTTTTCGGGCAAAACGGTGGGCCTGCGGGTGGTGGCATCGACGTATACATGCACAAAGTGGCCCTTGGCTGCGCACAGGTCACCCTCGCCGAAGATACCCACCTCATAACGCACGCTGGACTTGCCAGTGTGTGCCACCCGAATGCCCACTTCCACCGTCTGGGGAAAGGCCAAAGGGGCAAAGTAGTTGCATTGGGTTTCTATCACCAAGCCGATGGTTTGTCCGGCGTGAATGTCGAGTGCGCCCTGCTCTATCAGGTAGGCATTTACCGCGGTGTCGAACCAGCTGTAATACACAACGTTGTTCACATGACCATAGGCATCGTTGTCCATCCAGCGGGTAGCAATGGGCCTAAACACTTTGTACGCGCTGCGTTGCTCGGGGGCTGACTTTAAGGGGAGAGGTTCCTGCATGGGGGGATTTTGCCAGCCCCAGAGCACCCGGCTTTCGAGAGCTGAGACTTGGTGACGAAATGATGAAAACTTCGCGATTTTAGAAAAATGTCACTAATTTGCTGCAGCGCAACATAAATCACTTGCAAACCTGTGCTCGAAGTCTATAATTCGAATCATGCTGCACTGCAACATAGACAGATCGCAAGACTGGGTTACTGGGCAGATAGTGAATTTCATATTAACTTTTGGAGAATTTATATGCTGACCGTAGAACAAGTTGTTGCTTCCCACAAAGCCAATATCGAAACCCTGTTTGGTTTGACCACCAAGGCTTTTGAAGGCGTTGAAAAGCTCGTTGAACTGAACTTGACTGCTTCAAAAGCTGCGCTGTCTGAAGTTGCTGGCCACACACAATCTATGCTCAGCGTAAAAGACGCGCAAGAGCTGTTGGCTCTGCAATCTGGCCTGTTCCAGCCCCTGGCTGAAAAGACCGCTGCTTACAGCCGTCACCTGTACGACATCGCCACTTCGACTGGTGCTGAGTTCACCAAAACTGCCGAAGGCCAAGCCGCTGACGCGCAAAAGCAATTCGCCGGTCTGGTCGACAGTGCCGCTAAAAATGCGCCCGCTGGCTCAGAAGCTGCCGTAGCTGTGATGAAGAGCGCAGTGTCTGCCGCCAACAACGCGCTGGAAACTGTGCAAAAAGCAGTGAAACAAGCCACTGATGTTGCTGAAGCCAACTTCAACGCCGTGGCTACCAGTGCGACCAACGCAACCAAGCAAGCTGCTAAAAAGCGTTAATTTGAAAAATTGGACTTAAATTGTCTTTTTTAGGTCAGACCTCTGGTTACCGAGGGAAAACCCTGAGATAATTTAAGCACTGACAGAAACTTGTAATTTAGTTTCTTACCCGGTTGTCTCCTCGGGTCCTTTCGAAACCTCAAGGTTCAGGGATCCCTTCAAGGCCTCGTTGCAAAACGAGGCCTTTTTTTTAGCGCATCTTGACCGCAATAGCGGCACGCAATTGCGGCAACATTTGCTGCATCGCCTTGCGACCTGCTTCAATTGATCGCTTGCGGGTGCTGAAGTCAGAGCTAGACACCCCGTTCAACGCAGGACGCACCACCACATCGGCATCGCGCAACTCAAATGTGTTGATACTCTTGCCCATGATGGAGAACGTTTGTAACAAAATTTCTAAAGTACCACCGGCAAGATTACCTTCTGGCGGACTGGAAATATCGACAGCAATGATCAGTTCAGCCCCCATCTTGCGCGCAGCGCGCACCGGTACGGGGGACACCAAACCGCCGTCCACATATTCATGGCCCGAAATTTTGACTGGCTGAAAAACCGCTGGCACGGCGCTGGAGGCACGCACTGCTGTGCCGGTATCACCGCGCTGAAACACCACATCGCCACCGGTATTGAGATCAGTAGCCACAATGCCCAGCGGGAGTGGCATGTCTTCTATTAATCTACCCGCCACCTGCGTGTTGACGTAGCGTGCCAAGGCATCGCCACGCAGTACGCCACGGCTAAACAAGGGCAGCGTCCAATCGGCAATGGTGGCTTCTTCCATCGTTTCTGCAACGCGCTGCAATTGCGCGCCATTTTTGCCACTGGCGTAAATGGCGGCCACCAGACTGCCCGCCGAGGTGCCGGTTACAACGTCGGGACGTATACCTGCTTCTTCGAGCACTTGAATAACACCCACATGGGCAAATCCACGCGCCGCACCACCACCCAAAGCCAGGCCTATCTTGGGCGGAATTTTAGGTACCGCTGGTGCTGGCGCTGGAACAATAGTCACCACGGGAGGCGTGACGTACGGTGCGTCTGGTACCGGCGCTGTAGCGCACGCCACCAACAGCGCGGCAGAAGCCAACACTGGGGCCAATCGAATAGAGGGAATACGCTGCATACGTGGCTCTTTACTAATGAAAATCTTGTGTTTGTAAAATGAACAATCAACTATTACACCCCAACACTGCACGCACTATGAAAGTACTAACACTGGTGATCGTTTTCTTTGCTGGCGTTGCAGCCATGGTTTTGATTGCAGGTCAGATAGGCCTACTGCGTTGGAAGGCACCCACCGATTTGGGCGTACAGCAGGGTCGGCTAAAGCGCCCTGCTCTCACGCCCAACAGCGTGTCCAGCCAGGCAGCCCTGTACCCAGAGCACCCGCAGCTCGATTACGCCCGCATTGAACCCTTCCATTTCCGGGGCGATGGGCTGCTGGCCATTGCCAAAATTGCTGACATCTTGCAGGGTATGGACCGCACTGTGCTTGTAACTCGCGAGCCAGGCTATTTGTATGCCCAATGCAGCACCCAGATGTTGAAATTCACGGACGATATTGAGTTTTGGCTGGATACAGATGCTGGCGTCATACAGGTGCGCTCCGCCAGTCGACTGGGCCGCAAAGACTTCGGAGTTAATCGTGAACGCATAGAAATGATAAGGGCTCAGTTCGCTAAGAACTGAGCCCTGCTACTTTAAAGAACATCCCCTGTA
>JBEGPS010000156.1:0-12093 GCA_041181325.1 Pseudomonadota bacterium | reverse complement strand
CTTTTGAGACCCTCGGGGCTGTACCAGCCGTCCAGTGCCTGGCTGCGGTTTTCCGTTTGGCGCAAGTCACAAAACCAGATGCCGCTTTTGGTGGCGAGTTGGCGCAAATAGGGCCTGCCGTTGGCGGAGAACACAAAAGGAATGCGGTGCTCAGACTGCTCACCCCAGTTGCGGTCATGCAGCTGTGTTTCAGCGCTGGCGGTAAACGTGCGGCTGTAGCGCTTGGCTTGCTGCAAGGCGCCGGATACATCGACGTTTTTGCGCTTGGCCTCCACCACGGCCATGGGGGTGAGGCCGTTAAACAGCACGTAGTCGGCGGAATAGCCGTCACACGGCCATTCAGCAATGGCCATGTTGCGGCCCCGCTGTGGGCGGGTGCCCTTGCTGTAGCGCAGGGTGGGGGTGTCTGCCTCCCAGCCCGCCTGGCGTAACTGTTCGTCGATGATGCGGCGGGTCTCGGCTTCGTCCAGCTGCACTTGGCTGGCGGCGGTGGCGGCAGACTGCAAGAAGGTTTTGAACTGGGCCGTTGGTGCTGCCACTGCGGCGGCTTGTAATCCCTTCAATTGTTCGGCCAGCAGCGCCTTGTCTTTGTCGGACTCGGTGGCCAGCTGCTCCCAGATGCCGCGCTCTTCGCTGAGCGAGGACAGCTGGGTTTTTGTTGATTGCAGCTCGTGGCTGACTTGCTCTTGCTGCGCCTGAAAGGTGGTCACCGCTTGGCGCAACTGGGCCAGCTCAGCGCGCAATTCGGCGCTTTCGTCTGCCGGTGCTTGTGGCGGAACAAAGGGGCCAGACCGATAGGCCGCGTCTTTGAACGTGCGGTGAAACCACAGGCACAGCTGCCAGCAGAGTTTGAGCGTAGAGAGTGCGGCGGCGTGGTCACCCTGCAAGGCATGATTGGCCGCGTTTCCGTTGATACGGATTTGATCGAAAACTTGTCTGACTTCCTTGGGTAGAGCGCCCTCGCCTTGCAGACGACGAATCAGCTCGTATTGCGTCTCTTCCGGGTTGGTGTAAAGGCCAGTGCGTGCCGCCAATGACTGGGCCAATAGCTCGGATAACTGGCGCAGTTTGAGCAGGCTGGTGTTGGGGTCTTCTGCAAAGTAGCGCTCGGCCAAAGCACCCAAACGCCAGAGCTGCGCCTCATAGGCGTGCAGCATGTCGAAGTTGGAGCGGATACGTTCAGTCATGGCGAGTCGATTTTGTACTAAAGGAGGCGCGCAAAAGCACAGGGGCCACTGACTCCGAGTAACAACCATTGCGTAGCCTGCGTAGCCGCCACATAAAAACCCGCGCCGCAGGCATATGCCTCACACCGGGTAGCGCCACCACGGAGAACTCCAGGCCTTTGCTGACCTTCATGGTCATGACCTTGATCTTGTTGCTTGCGGGGTCAAAATCGCCAGAACCCAACCTGTTTTCCACGGGCATTTCGCGTTGAGCTAAAGTCTGAGCGCAGAGGTTGCGTGTAGTCTTGTCGGGGCACAGCACCGCCATATCTCCCCAAGCGAAACCTTCTTTGTGAGCCTGGCCCAAGTGGTCGGCTATTGCCAGGGCTTCGTCGCGCAGGGTGGGCAGGTTGATGATGACAGGGGCTTGCCCCTCGCGCCCGCAGCTCACGGGTTTGAGCATGGGGATACCGTCGTCATCTTTGTTATCCGCAGTCAGCAGGTCCGCGGCCACCAGACTGGCGGTTTGCAATATCTGTTTGGTGTTGCGGTAGTTGACCTTCAGAATGGTGGTGCGGCCCTGCGCCTGAATTCCCACGCTCTTGAAGCTGAATTGTTTGCTGCGCGCACGTTCATAAATGCTTTGCGCATCGTCAAACAACACCAGCAGGCTATTGGTGGTGGGGTCCACCATCTGTGTGACTAGCTTGAGCCACTCGGGCGCAAAGTCGTGGCCTTCGTCAATCATCACAGCTTGGTACTGACCGCTGGGGATATGTTGACGGTTCACACCGCGAATGACGTTGTCCACCATCTCGTCAAACATGCGCGGGCCTTGCGGGGGCATGGCTTGCCCATATGCCACCAATTGGTCGCGGCACCATTTATGAAAATGCCGCACATGAACCTTGTCCCCCAAACCTTTGACTTGCATCACGCTGTGCAGCTTCACGCCCAGCGGTTCGTTAAAGCAGAGGATTAGGATGGGTTTGCTGGTTTGCGTGCTGGCTTGCGCGAGATATTTCGCGCGGTAGCCCAGAATCATCGTCTTACCGGAGCCCGCCACGCCGTGGATAACGCGGTGCTCGTCGCCTAGGCTGCGGGCCAGTTGCTCTTGCTGCAGGTCCATTACGCGCATGATGCTGGGTAGTTCGGCATCTGCATCGCTATCGTCGAACAAGTCACCTGTGGATTGCACGCGCACCTGCGGGAACATGATCCAGCGTACGCGGTCAATTTGCGGCAGGCTGAGCGCGCCGCGCATGCCGTAGGGGAACATGTCCCACAGGCGGCTTTGCAGGTCTTCGGGGTCCACGCTCTCCAGCATTTCGTCTTGGCACAGTACGCGGTGGGGTTCTATGGCGTGCTGCAGCTCGGCGGCTTCAAACTGTTTGCGGGTGATGTTGGTAAACACCACGCCGTAGCTCCACGGAAATGCAAGCTTGCCTGCATGCGCGCCGTGCGCTTGTACCAGTTGCTTGTCGCGCTCCAGTGTTTTGACCACTTGGTGGGCGTATTGGCGCGCTTGCTCCAGCGGGTTGATCACGGTCTTGGTGCCGCTGTCGCCCATGATTTCCCAGTCTTGCTTGTCGGCGCGCAGGATGGTGCCGAGCTTCCAGTCTTTCACCTCCAGCACCAAAATGCCACGGCGTGGGTGCAGTACACAAAAGTCGGGGTGGGTGTTGTGCGGCCCCATGGGAACGTCGTACCAAAGCAGGTAATCGTCGTCGAGCTTGGCCTCCAGCCGTTCGGCCAGTCTGCGCTCGCCACCTGTCATGCGTGACACGCAAGAACCCATCGCCGGAATCAATGTCGCCATAAATGAACCCCCACCCTGAAAATATTTTTATGGGCCATATCATGCAGTGAAAAACACAGGCTAGCCAGCACATTGCCTTGCGTGAGGTTTTTATACGTCAAATAGACCCGCAGCCCCCGTGCAGCATGCGTAAGCAGCTATTAAATAAATAGCAATAGTCTGCTGTAAAAAAGGTTAAATACGCCCTAATTACAATCGCACACTACCCCAACAGGCCTGCACATGACGACCAAACCCAAACCCACCGCCCGCACCGGCTTGCGCCCGATTCCTGCATTTATTTTTGCCAGCCGCTGGTTGCAGTTGCCGCTGTATTTGGGCCTGATTGCGGCGCAGGGCGTGTACGTGTACCACTTCTGGGTAGAGCTGGTGCACCTGCTAGAGGCCGCCTTTGGCAGCCAGACGGCCTTGCAAGCGCTGGTCAGCAGCATTGGCTACCGGGGTGATTTGGAGGTCACGCACCTGAACGAGACCATCATCATGCTGGTGGTGCTGGCGCTGATTGACGTGGTGATGATTTCAAACTTGCTGATCATGGTGATCGTGGGCGGGTACGAAACCTTTGTGAGCCGTATGGACCTGGAAGGCCATCCTGACCAGCCCGAGTGGCTGGGCCATGTGAATGCGTCGGTGCTGAAGGTGAAGCTGGGCTTGTCCATCATCGGCATCAGCTCGATTCACTTGCTCAAGACGTTTATCAACGCGGCCAACTACGACGAAAAAGTGCTGATGTGGCAAACCATTATTCACGTCACCTTTTTGTTCAGCGCGCTGGCCATTGCCTACACTGACAAGCTGCTCACGTCCAACCAAGCGCAACACTAAGCGCAGTACTCGGCGCGCTTCCGTCTGCGCGCCGCAGCCCCGCGTACCTCAACGCTAGCCAGCTTCAAACTGGCTGGCGTTTTTGCCTTTGAAGGGCGCGTAAAAGGCTTTGATGGTGAGCATGTCGGCTTCAATATCGCCTGTGGGGCTGAACATGGGGCCTATGCCGCTGATTTTGCGCTCATAGTCCATATAGGCCATCAAGATGGGGACTTGCGCGCCCAAAGCAATGTAATAAAAGCCGGTTTTCCAGTAGCGTGCTTTGCTGCGTGTGCCCTCAGGCGGCACTACCAGTTGCAGGGGGCCATCTGCCGACTTAACGGCTTGCACCGATGCGTCCACCAGGTTGTTAGTCTGCTCGCGTTGCACGGGAATGCCGCCCAGCCACATCATCACACCGCGAAATGGAGGCTTGAAAAGTTGGCTTTTTCCCATCCAGTAAATATTGAGTCTTAGCGCAAACGCCACCATCAGGGTGTAGGGCAGGTCCCAGTTGCTGGTGTGGGGTGCAGCAATGAAAACACATTTTTCGCAGCCCTGGGGCAAGCGGCCTTCTACTTTCCAGCCGGTGAGCTTCAAGTAGCTCACCGACAGGAAGCGCAAAACAGTGTTAACTACTGGGGTGTCAAAAATGGTGCGATGCATGGGCAGCAAGGGTAACCCACCAAGCTGACGAAATTGTCGTTTTACAGCCCTAAAAATCCGGTGAGTTCGGGGTTGTTGGCAATGTCTTGCGAGTTGCCTTGCATGACCGCCAAGCCTTTCTGCAGCACCAGTGCGCGGTCAGACTTGGCAAGGACCTTGCGGTAGTCGCGGTCCACAATCAGGGTGGCAATACCGCTGGCGCGGATGTCGCCAATTACGCGCCAGATGTCGGCAACGATCAGGGGGGCCAAGCCTTCAGTGGCTTCGTCCAGAATGATCAGGTCGGGGTGCGTCATCAGCGCGCGGCCAATCGACAGCATTTGTTGTTCGCCACCCGAGAGCTGCGCGCCCAAGTTGCCCAGTCGCTCGGTCAGGCGGGGGAAGGTGTCCAGCACGCGGGCATATGACCAGTCGTTTTGCCCCCGGGTGCCAGGGCGTGCAGCCATCATCAGGTTTTCTTTCACGCTGAGGTTGGGGAACACGCCACGGCCTTCGGGCACATAGGCCACGCCCATACGCGCCACCTCATGCGGCTTGGCGCGGGAGGCGTCTTGCCCAAACAGGCTGATGCGCCCATCGCGCTGCGGCACGTGGCCTAGCAGGGTGCGAATGAGGGTGCTTTTGCCCATGCCGTTGCGCCCCAACAGGCCCACGGTTTCGCCGCGGCCAATGCGTAAGTCAATGCCGTGCAGCACGTGGCTGGAACCATACCAAGCATGCACGCCTTGGGCGTCAACGATGGTGTCTAAAGATGTGGATGTGGTCATTTCATTGGTCCCCATGGCCACCTAAATAGGCCGCTTGCACGGCACTGTCGTTGCGTATGGCATCGGGGGAGGCAGAGGCAATCACCGCGCCATTCACCATCACGGTGATGCGGTCGGCAATGCGAAATACCGCGTCCATGTCGTGCTCTACCAGCAGCAGGGCGTGGCCCTGGCGCAGCTCGCCCAGCAAGGCCAGCATGCGGTCAGTTTCTTCAGCGCCCATGCCGGCCAAGGGTTCGTCCAGCAGCAGCACCTGCGGCTGGGTGGCCAGGCACATGGCGATTTCCAGCTGGCGTTTTTGGCCATGCGACAGCAGGCCTGCAGTGCGGTCTGCAAAGCTGGTCAGGCCTGCACGTTGCAGTGCATCAGCAGCCCTGGCATTGCTGTGCGCGCAGCCCTTGGTCGGTGCCCACACGGTCCAGGCTTTTTGCAGCGTGGCTTGTGCGGCCAGGCGGCAGTTCTCGAACACGGTGAACTCGGGGTAAATAGTGTTGCGCTGGTAGCTGCGGCCCAGGCCAGCGCGGGCGCGGCGGGGTTGGGTCCAGGGGGTGACGTCTTGCCCCAACAGCTCTACGGTGCCACTGGAGGGTGGAATTTCGCCAGACAAAATGTTGATCAGGGTGGATTTGCCCGCACCATTGGTGCCGATAACAGCGTGCACGCTGCCACGGGTGAGCGCAATATTCACACGGTCTACCGCCACCAGGCCGCCCCAGCGGCGGGTGATGTTGGTGCCACGTAAAAGCACGTCTTGCTGTGTTTCAGGCAGTTGCACTTTAATGGGCTCCATGGCTAGCCTCCTGCTCGGCTACGTGTGTCGCTGCGCTGCGCGAGCCCATTAAGCGGGTCACTATCTGCTGCGGTACACCCACCAGGCCTTTGGGCAGCAGCGCCACGCTGGCAATGATGGTTAGGCCAAGGCCTAAATTCCAGTGCTTGGCAAACTCACCAAACACCGCTTCAGATTTAAAAAACTCTTGCAGCAGGGCAAATGCAAATGCGCCCACCAGCGCACCGCGCAAGTGGCCCAGACCGCCCAAAATAATCATGATGAGCACGGCACCTGACAAGTGCCAGCTCATCATCTCAGGGTTCACAAAGCCGTCTTTCACGGCAAACAAAAAACCGCCCAAGCCGGCAATGCCGCCCGAGATCACAAACGCGGCTAGCTTGTAGGGGTAAGTAGAAAACCCGGTGGCGCGCATGCGTTGTTCATTCACGCGGATGCCCGCCAGCGCGCGCCCAAAGCGCGAGCGCAGCAGCATGGCCAAAAAGGCATACACCGCAGCCAGGCAGCCCAAGGTAAACGCATACAGCGTGACGGGCTTGTCCAAGTCCAGCGCACCCAGCGCAGGCTTGGTGTTGAGGTAAATGCCATCGGTGCCACCACCAAAAGGCGTGTCGTGCACCACGTAGTAGGCCATCTGTGCAAAAGCCAGGGTCACCATGATGAAGTACACACCCTTGGTGCGCAGCGATAAGGCCCCCACCACCAGTGCATAGGCCGCCGCAGCCACGATAGACGCGGGCAGCAGCCACACCAGTTGGGGCACACCGTCTTGTGGCGACAACAGCACTGCAGCATAGGCACCAATGCCAAAAAACGCAGCTTGCCCAAAGCACACCAGCCCGGTGCTGCCCACCAGCAGCTCCAGGCTGAGCGCCAGAATGGAAAAAATCATGATCTTGGTTACCAAGTCAATTCCAAACGAGCCGGTAGCCATGGGCACCAGTGCCAGCGCGGCAAACACCAGCGCGATAAAAAAAGTTGCAAAACGGTTCATGTGGTTCAGCCTGCCTTAAAAAGTCCGTCGGGTTTCCAGAGCAGGATGAGCGCCATCAATACATACACCAGCACGCCTGAGGCTTGGGGCACCAGCACCTTGCCGAACGTGTCCACCACGCCGATGATCAGTGCGGCCAGTAGTGCGCCCCGAATAGAGCCAATGCCGCCAATCACCACCACCACGAAACAAATAATCAGCACCGAATTGCCCATGCCGGGGTACACCGACGACACCGGTGCCGCTACCATGCCCGCCAGTACGGCAATGGCCATGCCTGCAGCAAATACCACGCGGTACAAAAACTTGATGTCAATGCCTAGCGACTGCACCATCTCGCGGTTGGCGCTGCCAGCACGAATCATCATGCCCAAGCGGGTGCGGGTAAACACAAAGTACATGCCCGCAGCCAACGCCAAACACACACCCGAGATGAACAGCCGGTACACCGGGTAGGTCATCATCTCGCCCAGTGGCAGCGTGCCACTGAGCCACTCGGGCGCTTGCACACCATGGGAGTCGTCACCCACCAGCAAGCTGCGCAGTTCCTCAAACACCAAAATGAGCCCGTAGGTCATCAGTACCTGTTGCAAGTGTTCCCGCTCGTACAAGAAGCTAAAGAACGCCCACTCCAGTACATAGCCCATGATGACTGCCAGCACCACGCCCACCGCCAGCGTGGCAAAAAAGCCGCCGCCAAAGGTGCCGCCCACAATCGGAGCCAAGGCGTACGCCATGTAGGCACCGATCATGTAGAAGCTGCCATGCGCCAGATTGATCACGCCCATGATGCCGAAGATCAGCGTCAGGCCACTGGCCACGAGGAACAGCAACAGGCCGTACTGCAGTGCGTTCAGGCACTGGATGAGGAAGGTGACGAAATCCATGGTTGCCGGTTACATTTTGCAGCCGCGTGCGGGGTCGGCCAAGGCTTTGCTCGCAATGCTGACCAGCTTGTTTTCTTTGCTGCCAACTTGGCGCAAGTAGAAGTCCTGCACGGGGTTGTGCGCTTTGGACATGCTGAAGGCACCGCGTGGGCTGTCGATCTTGTTTTTCTCGACCGCTGCAGAAAACTCAGCCTTTTTGCTGATGTCGCCGTTGGTGGCTTTCAGGCCCACACCCAAAATTTGCGCTGCATCGTAGCCTTGCACGGCGTACACGTCGGGCTGCATTTTGAAGGTCTTGGCGTAGGCCAGACGGAATGCGTTGTCGCGTGGGGTGTTCAGGCTGTCGGCATAGTGCAGCGCGGTGAACAGGCCTTCGGCATCAGCGCCTTGGGCGTCCAGTGTGCCGTCGGTCAAGAAGCCAGAGCCGTACAAGGGGATGTTTTTCTTCAAGCCTGCAGCTGCGTAGTCTTTAACAAACTTGATAGCGCCACCGCCAGCAAAGAAGGTGAATACGGCGTCAGGCTTGGTGGCTGCAATTTCGGTCAGTAACGCTTGAAACTCTACGTTGGGGAATGGCAGATTGAGTTCCTTCACCACGGTACCTCCGCCTTTTTCGAAAGCTTCTTTAAAGCCTTTGACAGTTTCGTCACCGGCTGCATATTTCCAGGTGATGGTGACTACTTTTTTGTGCCCCTTTTTGGCCACCACTTCGCCCATGGCGTAGCCGGGTTGCCAGTTGCTGAATGAGCTGCGGAAGATATTGGGTGCGCACATGACGCCAGTGACTGCATCAGCACCTGCATTGGGAACGATGAGGGTGGTGCCCGTATCTTTGGCGACTTTGGCCATGGCCATGGCTACGCCGGAGTGCACTGAGCCTACCAGTACGTCTACCTGGTCGCGCTTAACCAGCTTGTTCACGTTGTCGGTGGCTTTGGATGGGTCAGATTCGTCATCCACCTTGAAGTATTCAATCTCGCGGCCACCAATTTTTCCGCCTTGTTCGGCTACATACAGCTTAAAGCCATTTTCAATGGCGGTACCCAGTGCCGCAAACGTGCCTGTGTAGGGCAGCATGAGGCCAACCTTGAGCTTGGCCGTGTTTTGGGCCATGGCGTAGGGGGTGGCAGCCGCTGTGGCAGCAACCAAAGCGATGTGAAGTAATTTCATGGATATCTCCTTTTAGTGGTGGGTATGAATGCAATGAAAAGTAGCGTTGATCACTTGCTGCGGAGCATCCCGGTGAGGGGAGTGGCCGCATTGGGGTATTTCTAACACTTTAGTTTGCGGTACGCGCTGTACGATACCGTGGACCTGCTGTACTGTGCCATATTCGTCGTCCAATCCCTGGATGGCCAGCACGGGGCAGGTAATGGCTGGCAACTCATTTTCGATCGACCAGCTGCGAAATTCGGGGCTCAACCAGACCCGGTTCCAGCCCCAAAAAGCGGAGTCGGGTTCGGCATGGTGTTTGGCCAGGCGCTGGGGCAAATCGGTGGTCTCGTACGCAGTGCGCGCTTTGGCGATGTTCGCAACCGTCACGTCTTCCACCATGATGTGGGGTGCCAGCACGATCAGCCCTGCAACGCTGCGTGGAAACTGCGCCGCATACAACAGCGCGATAGAGCCGCCATCGCTGTGACCGAGTAACCAAGGCGGTGCGGCTTGAGCATCGATTCCAAGCGCTTTAAGCAGTGCCGGCAAAACGATGTGGGCCTGCTGGTGCATGAAATCACTGCCCCACACCTCATCCGCTGCGCGGGGCATGGATTGCCCATAACCCGGGCGTGAATACACCAGCCCCTGCGCGCCTACGGCGTCGCATAGCTGCTGGGGAAAGTCGCGCCACATGGACAGCGAGCCCAAGCCCTCGTGCAAGAAGATGATCAGCGGTGCGGACGTGCGCTCAGGCGCAATCCATTGGTACTCCAGGCGCACACTGCACCCGGACCAATCCACATTCACAAATTCGGCAACAGGTCTCATTCGCCAGCGGCCTCGCGCTCGCGCAGCTTGAAGCGCTGAATTTTGCCGGTGGCTGTTTTGGGCAGCTCTGTCACAAACTCAATTTGGCGGGGGTACTTGTAAGGGGCGAGGCGTTCTTTGACGAAGGCTTTGAGTTCCGTTTCATCTGCGACGGCACCGGCCTTGAGTACGACATAGGCTTTGGTTTTGGTCAGCCCCTCAGCATCGGCTACACCAATCACGGCGGCCTCCAGCACCGCGCTGTGCTGCACCAGAGTGGCCTCTACTTCAAAGGGCGATACATAGATGCCGCTGACTTTGAGCATGTCGTCGCTGCGGCCACTGTAGGTGTACGTGCCATCTGGGTTATGTACATATTTGTCACCCGTTTTGGTCCACGCGCCCTGGAAGGTTTCGCGGGTTTTGTCGCGGTTGTTCCAGTACAGTAGTGCGGCGCTGGGGCCTTGCACAAACAGGTCGCCTGTTTCACCGTCTGGGACTGGGCGGCCATCGTCGCCTCGCAGCTCTACGCAATAGCCGGGTACTGGCCAGCCAGTGGTGCCGTAGCGCACTTTGCCGGGGACATTAGAGAGGTAGACGTGCAACATTTCTGTAGAGCCAATGCCATCTACGATTTCCACACCAAAGTGCTTGGTAAAGCGCTCCCCAAGGTCTGCAGGCAAGGCCTCGCCAGCAGAGGATACCAAGCGCAGCGCAACGTCCGCGCGTGCGGGCAACTTGGGGGATGCCAGCATGCCTGCAAAACCAGTGGGGGCACCAAAAAATACGGTGGGTTTGGCTTGGGTCCAGCGGGCAAATGTGGCATCGGGTGTGGGGCGCTCGGCCATCAGCACGACCGTTGCGCCTACGCTCAAGGGAAAGCTCAGGGCATTGCCCAGACCGTAAGCAAAAAACAGCTTGGCTGCAGAGAAGCAAATATCAGATTCTTTTAAGCCCAGAATTGGCGTGCCGTACAGCTGCGCCGTCCAGTAAGGGTTGGCATGGGTGTGTACTGCGCCCTTGGGGCGGCCTGTGGAGCCGGAGGAATACAACCAGAAGCCGGGGTCATCGCCCAACGTATCGGCAGCTGCGGCCAGCGGTGCGTGCTGGGCCAAGAAGTCTGGCATGGCCACCGCGTTGGCTGGCAAGGCATTTACCGGGTTGGACACCACAATGGTTTTGACTTCATGGTCGCCCGTCGCCATGGCTTCTTGCAGTGCGGGCAGCAACGCCGCTGATACCAATGCCATCTGAGCACGGCTGTGTTTGAGCATGTAGGCATAGTCCACCGCGGTGAGTAGCGTGTTCACGGCTACCGGAACAATACCCGCGTACATGGCACCTAAAAAACTCACCGGCCAATCGTTGCAATCATGCATGAGCAACAACACGCGTTCTTCACGGTGCACGCCTTGGGCCAGCAAGCCTGCCGCCATGCGGCGCGCACGCTCAGCCAGCTCGCCATAGGTCAGCTGACCACGGTCATCAATGTAGGCAGTCTTGTTGGCGCGACCTGCATTGATGTCAATGATGTGGCGCGCAAAGTTGAACTGCGTGGGCGGTGCTACTGCTTCGGTGCTGATGGTAGTGTCTTGGGCCATGGCGGTCTCCTCTTTATTGTTGTTAGGCTGCAGTGGGGGCCAATGCGCCCAGTACCGCTGTGCTTGCCTGTATCGCGGTGCGGCGGTGGTAGAAGTTCAGGGCACGCAGGCCGCCGAGTTCTTCACCACCCCCTGCACGGCCGGGGCCGCCATGCAGTGACTGTGGCATCACATTGCCATGGCCGGTTTGCAGCGCGGCCACGTCGGGCGAAATCACGTGCACGCGGCCATGGCTGTCTGCCAGTTCCAGCGCGGCGTGGGCCAGTGCTTGTGCGTTGCTGCCATAGACAGACGCCACCAGCGAGCCCTGGCCACGGCGAATGAGTTGCAGCGCATGGGCCAGTGGTTGTTCGGTGCTGCTGCGGTAGGGAATCAAAGTAGCCACGGGGCCAAATACCTCGGTGTCGTGTACGCGGTCGCTTGCATCGCTACCGGCTGCATTGCCCGTGCCCAGCAAGGTTGGGCCCACGCAGCAGGCTACCGCTGCATCGGCATCGACCAGCGCGTGGTTGGCGCCATCGTGCAGCACAGTGGTTTGGGCCTTGAGGTAGTCCAGCCCTTCACGCACTGCCACCAGTTGCGCGCTATTCACCAGGGCACCCATGCGTACGCTTTCATTGCGCGGGTTGCCCAC
>JBEGPS010000155.1:0-8427 GCA_041181325.1 Pseudomonadota bacterium | reverse complement strand
TCTTGCGGCACCCCGGCATACAGGCCAATGTGGCGTGGCAAGAAGAATTGGTCAAAGTCGCCGGGCGCCATGTTGCCGGTAATCACAGAGTCGATGTTGTCGCCCGCAACACCGCTGCGCTCCAGCACCGCACGCGCCGCCTTGATGCCTAAGTCGGTAGGCGAAATGTGGCCCAGCGCGCCACAGTAGTCCACCATGGGGGTGCGCACGCCGTCGAGCATCCACACGTCAGCGAAGGAAGAGAAAAAACCGGATTTAGCCATGGCAATGTGATTCGTCAAAAACAGAGGTTTAAGCCTGGGGCTTGAGAATGGTGTGCAAGGTATCTGCGTGCAGCGCATCCACCGTTTGGGCACGGTGCGCCAGCACAGAGCGCTGGTTGATCGAACCCTTGTCGGTCACTTCGCCACGGTCAATCGTGGGCGGCTCGGCCAGCAAGCACATGCGGGCAATGCGATTGGCACTGCCGGTGGCGTTACGCGCCAGGTCGTTCACCACGGTCTGGAAATGCGCCAACACTTTGGCACTGGACAGCACATCGGCCATGGGTACGCCGACATCCAAACCGCTCAAGGTGCGGACCGCTGCCGTAGGGAACACCATGGCCCCCACTTCTTTCAAATTGATCCCGGTGAGCACCACGTCTTGAATATAGGGCGCACCGGCAGCAATAATCTTGGCGCGCAAGGGGCCCACGCTCACAAACGTGCCCGTGGCGAGCTTGAAATCTTCGGCAATGCGGCCGTCAAACTTCAGGCCTTGGTGCACGTCAGTCTCGTCAATCCACTTGACCGCGTCGCCAGAGCAGAAGAAGCCTTCGTCATCAAAGTGCTCTGCAGTGTCTGCCGCCGCACGCCAGTAGCCGGGCGTGATGTTGGGACCCTTGTAACGCACCTCAGTTTTGCCTTGCATGTCCACCAGCTTGAGCTGCATGCCCGGGGTTGGCACACCCAGGTCACCAGCTTTGACGTTGGAGTTGGTCACAAAAATGGCAAACGGGCCTGACTCGGTCATGCCCAAGCCGGTGGTCATCACGATGCGTTCACCCACTTCTTTTTCTTCGGCAGCATAGAGGCTGTCCCACACGGGTTGCGCGAGCGCGGCACCGGCATAGAAGAACATTTTTACCCTGGAAAGCAGCTTGGCGCGCAACACATCGTCCGTGTGCATGGCGTTGGCAATGGCTTCAAAACCTGTGGGCACATTGAAATACACCGTGGGCGCAATCTCGCGCAGGTTGCGCAAGGTCTCGGCCATCAATGCGGGGGTGGGCTTGCCATCGTCAATGTACAAAGTGCCGCCGTGGTACAGCACCATGCCAAAGTTGTGGTTACCGCCAAAGGTGTGATTCCAGGGGAGCCAATCCACCAGCACCAGGGGCTCTTGCGCCAGCACGGGCATGCTTTGCGCCATCTGCTGCTGGTTGGCACACCACATGCGCTGCGTGTTGATCACCGCCTTGGGCAGCTTGGTGGAGCCGCTGGTGAACAAAAACTTGGTGATGGTGTCAGGGCCCGTAGCTTGCATGGCTGCGTCTACTGCGGGCGTAACGGCGGTAGCCACCAGATCGGCAAACGGAGTGACTGCACGGCCATCCAAGGTGCCCGAGGTCAACACCACTTCGATCTCAGCACCCACCGCCGACGTAATGGCTTTGCCATAGCGCGCTGCATCTGCAGCAAACACCAATCCTGGGGTAACGGTGCGCAGCACATGGCGCAGCTTGTCATAGTCTTGGCTAATCAAAGAATATGCGGGTGATGTGGGCACAAAGGGAACGCCCGCCACCAGGCAACCCAGCGCCAACATGGCGTGTTCCAGATCGTTCTCGGACAGGATCACCACAGGGCGCTCTGCACTCAAACCCCGGTTCACCAGGCTCTGGGCAATGCTGCGCGCGGTGGTCCAGGTTTGCGCGTAGCTGATGTGCTTCCAATCCCCTGTTGTGCCATTGGCCAACTTTTCGCGACGTGCCATGAAGGTGCGCTCAGGCGCGGTGCTCGCCCAATGCACCAGGCGATCCGTGATGCGGTCAGGAAATGCCTGTAACGGCTGCTCGGCTTGCAGGTAATGTACGCCGGAGATGCCGTCGCTCAAGGCTACGCGCGTCACACCAAACGTAAGGGGGCGGAACTTGGGGGTGGTCATGGGTGTCTCTTGGGTATGCGGTCAGGACTTCTGCACTTTGGCAGCACGGCCTTCCAGGAAAGCACGCACACGGTCTTTGGCTTCGGGTGCGCTTTGGGCAATCGCCGCCATCATGGCTTCGGTCATAAAGCCCTGGTCGGCGGGCTGGTCGGCAATACGTGGCAGCACATGGGTCAATGCGTAGTTGGTCATGGGCGCATTGCCTGCAATACGTTTAGCCAACTCGAGGGCTTTCTCGAACGCGTTGCCTTGGGGCACCAGGTATTGGGCCAAACCGATGCGCTCGCCATCCTGCGCGTTGTACACACGGCCTGTGAGCATCATGTCGGTCATGCGGGCGGTACCAATCAAACGGGGAATGCGCACCGCACCGCCACCGCCCACAAAAATACCGCGCGAGCCTTCGGGCAAGGCATAAAAGGTAGACTCGTCCGCCACACGAATATGGCAGGCGCTGGCCAGTTCCAGCCCACCGCCTACCACCGCACCATGCAGCGCCGCAATAACTGGCACCGGACCGTACTGCAGGCTCTCCAATGCAGCATGCCACATGCGGGAATGAAACACACCCTGGCTGGCATCGCGCTCTTGCAGCTCGCTCAAATCGAGCCCGGCGCAGAAGTGGTCGCCCTCGCCATCGATGACCGCGGCGCGCACGCCCTTGGGCATTTTTTCAAACAAATCACGCAAGGCCAAAATCAGGCCATCATTCAAGGCATTGCGCTTGGCACCCCGGGTGAGGCGGATGACCGCAACTTCCTGGTCGTCGCCTTGGCGTTCAAAATAGATATCTTTATTGGACATACGGACTCGCTTTCTGGATTGAATTATGGTTATTAAATATAATCAATACAAGCGCCTGGAAACGGTTTTTTCTAAGTGTTTACCCTAGACTCAGCCCCTATAAGGAGACTTTCATGGACTACAAAAACCTGGTCGCCATCGACATCCACACCCACGCCGAGGTAAGCTGCTGGAACCCGTTTGACGCCTATGGCGAAGAGTACGACCGCGCCGCCGACAAGTACTTCCACAACAGCCGCCGGCCCACTATTGCGGAGACCGTAGCCTATTACCGCGAACGCAAGATTGGCCTGGTGATGTTCACGGTAGATGCTGAGACCCAAATGGGCCGCCGCCGCATTCCCAACGAAGAGATTGCCGAGGCTGCCAAAGCCAACTCGGACATGATGATGGCCTTTGCCAGCATCGACCCGCACAAGGGCAAGATGGGTGCACGCGAAGCGCGCAAGCTGATTGAAGAGTATGGCGTGAAGGGCTTCAAGTTTCACCCCACCGTGCAGGGCTACCACCCTTACGACAAGATGGCCTGGCCCATTTATGAAGTAATTGCGGAATACAAGATGCCCGCTATCTTTCACACCGGCCACAGCGGCATTGGCAGCGGCATGCGCTGCGGTGGTGGTTTGCGTTTGGCCTACAGCAACCCGATGCACCTGGACGATGTGGCAATCGATTTCCCCGACATGCAGATCGTCATGGCCCACCCCAGCTTTCCGTGGCAAGACGAAGCCTTAAGCGTAGCCACCCACAAGCCCAATGTGTGGATTGACCTGAGCGGCTGGAGCCCCAAGTACTTTCCTAAGCAGTTGGTGCAGTACGCCAACACGCTGCTCAAAGACCGCATTCTGTTCGGCAGCGACTACCCGCTGATCACGCCTGACCGCTGGATGAAAGACTTTGAGGTAGCCGGATTCAAGCCGGAAGTGATGCCCGGCATTTTAAAAGACAACGCGGTGCGTTTGCTGGGTTTATCGCAAAGTTAGACGCGTTCGACAATTAGCGCAATCCCCTGGCCTACGCCGATGCACATGGTGCACAGGGCGTAGCGCCCGCCGGTGCGGTGCAGCTGGTTGATGGCCGTAGTTACCAGGCGTGCACCGCTGGCCCCCAGCGGGTGACCCAATGCAATCGCACCACCGTTGGGATTGACCCGCACATCGTCGTCGGCCAAACCCAGATCCCGCAGCACTGCCAGCCCCTGCGCAGCAAACGCCTCGTTCAGCTCAATTACATCCATCTGCGCCAATGTCAATCCGGTGAGCGCCAATACCTTACGTGTAGCCGGTGCCGGACCAAAACCCATGATGCGTGGTGCCACGCCTGCCGTTGCCATGCCGACCACGCGGGCGCGTGGCGTCAAGCCATATTGCTGAATGGATGCCATGTTGGCCAGCAACAAAGCACACGCGCCGTCGTTCACGCCCGAGGCATTGCCCGCCGTCACGGTGCCGTCGGGACGCACCACGCCTTTGAGCTTGGCCAGCGACTCCATGGACGTTGCGCGGGGGTGCTCGTCTTGCGACACGATGATGGCCTCGCCCTTCTTTTGGGGAATGGTGACAGGCGTGATTTCTGCATCAAAGAATCCGCTTTGCTGGGCCCGCACGGCATTGAGCTGCGAGCGCAAGGCCATTCGGTCTTGGGCTTCGCGTTCAATACCGAAGTCGGTGGCGACGTTTTCTGCGGTCTCAGGCATGGAGTCCACACCGTACAGTTTCTTCATCAGCGGGTTCACGAAGCGCCAGCCAATGGTGGTGTCATACACCGCGTTGCTGCGGCTAAAAGCTGACTCGGCCTTCGGCATGACAAAGGGTGCGCGGCTCATACTCTCCACGCCACCTGCTATCAAAATGCTAGCTTCTTGCGCACGAATGGCGCGGGCTGCGGTGCCAATAGCATCCATTCCCGAGCCACACAGACGGTTGATAGTGGCGCCAGGAACCTCGATGGGAAGGCCAGCCAGCAGTGACGACATGTGCGCCACATTGCGGTTGTCTTCGCCTGCCTGGTTGGCGCAACCGTAAATCACATCCGACACCGCCGTCCAGTCCACTCCGGGGTTGCGCTCCATCAGCGCCCGTATCGGCACCGCACCTAAATCGTCGGCGCGCACTGATGACAACGCTCCGCCATAGCGTCCGAAAGGGGTACGGATGGCGTCACAGATATAGGCTTGGTTCATAACAATCTCAGTGGGAATTAGGGGGAATCCACGCCGCCGGGCGCTTTTCCAAAAAGGCAGCGAATCCTTCGCGTGCCTCGGGCGTACCACGCACGCGGGCAATCGTTTGGGCGGTCAGCTCCACCACCTCTGGGGTGATGGCCCCCACCTCCAGTTGCCCAAACAGCAGCTTGATTTCGCGTTGTGCATTGGGGCTGCCTGCCAGCAGCTCGGCCACGGTGGCGTCCACTGCAACGTCGAGCGCATCCAGCGCCACCACGTTTTGCACCAGCCCCATGGCCAGCGCATCTCCAGCACCGATGCGGGTGGTGGCCAACGCCAGCCGCTTGGCCTGGCGCTTGCCCACCGCATTGGTGACATACGGACCGATGACCGAGGGCAGAATGCCAAACTTGGCCTCGCTGACACTGAAGCTGACGTTGTCGGCCGCAATCGCAAAGTCGCAGGCACACGCCAAGCCCACGCCGCCACCGAGGGCCGCGCCTTGCACCCGCGCCACTGTAGGTTTGGGGGAAGATTCAATGCGGTGCAGCATGCCCGCAAAGCAGCGAGCATCTTCAATATTCCACTCCAGCGTGGCGGTGCTGGCACGCTGCATCCACTGCAAATCGGCACCAGCGCTGAAGTGCTTGCCGTCACCTGCGAGCACGATGACGCGCACAGAGGCGTCGGCGTTCGTTGCAGCAAACGCAGCGTCCAGCTCTGCAATCATGGTCTCGTCAAATGCGTTGAATACCTTGGGGCGGGACATGGTGATTTGCGCCACACCGGGCGCACGCTGCGATACCTTGATTGTCTGGTACTCAGCCATCAATAGGTCTCCAGATGCAGACGGCCTTCGCGCTTGAGGGCCGCACCCACGGTGTCCCATTGCATGCCTGCGTTGGTCGCAATATCGCGCAGCGCCAACACCACGCCTTCTTCCATGCTCTTGAGCCCACACACATAAAAATAGGTGTTGGCATCCAGCAGCAAGGCAGCCAAATCGGCAGCCCGCTCGCGCATCAAATCCTGTACGTAGCGCTTGGGCTGGCCCGGCGTGCGCGAAAACGCAAAGTTGTTGTCAATAAAGTCTTTGGGCAGGTTTTGCAGTGGTCCAAAGTACGGCAACTCCTGCTGAGTTCGCGCACCAAAGAACAGCATCAACTTGCCGCCTTCAAACTTGCCGGACGCACGCAGACGCCTGCGCCACTCGGTCATGGCGCGCATGGGCGCGCTGCCGGTGCCGGTGCAAATCATCACGATGTTGCTGCGTGGGTGGTTGGGCATCAGGAAGCTGCTGCCAAACGGCCCGATAACCTGTACTTTGTCTCCAATTTGCAAGTCGCACATGTAGTTGGAACCTACGCCGCGCACGGGCTGTCCATGATGGTCTTCAAGCACACGCTTGACCGTCAAAGACAAATTGTTGTACCCAGGGCGCTCGCCATTGCGCGGGCTGGCAATCGAGTACTGGCGCGCATGGTGGGCCCGACCGCCGGTGTCAGAGCCGGGGGGAATGATGCCAATCGACTGACCTTCCAGCACCGGGAAGGGCATGGAACCAAAGTCGAGCACGATATGGTGGGTGTCGTAGTCACTGCCCTGCGTGGCACCTACTTCGGTCACACGCACATTGCCGACCACGGTGGCAGTGATGGACTTCTCCGCACCTTTGGGGCCATAGAGGTTGGTGAAAGGATGCGCTGCCGACCAAGGGGGCAAAGTAGCACCAAATGCGGCGGAGTTAAAGGTAGTCTCGCCTGGGAGGTCGAGACTCTTCACTGGCGCCGTTTCGGTTACCGGACTGTCGGTCCCCGACACGCCTTGCTCGGCCAGCTGCTCAGTGCTGAGCTCGGCTGGCAGTTCGTCCCAAGTGAGTTGCTCTTCAATAGAGTACGCGCGTACCAGCGGCATGGCTCGCCAGTTGTCAATCGATCCGGTCGGGCAGGGCGAGATGCAGGCCATGCAGAGGTTACATACATCGGCCTTAACCACGTAGTTGCGTGAGTCGTGGGTAATGGCACCCACGGGACAAATGGCTTCGCAGGTATTGCAGCGAATGCAGATTTCTGGGTCGATCAGGTGTTGCTTGATGACGGCTTCTGTCATGGTCTTGTCTCTCTGTTTTTGCGGCCTGCGTTGTGTTCAAGTGTTCGCCTGCATCGGCTCGGGATCAGGCGGCTTGGGTATTCTGCGCCGTTCGTGTCCCCCACCCGCTTTGCGGGCTCCTCCTTTACCTCACTATGCAGAACACCCAACCCACCTAATCTTACTTAGCGTATCGGCTGGCTTGCAAGCAATGCCGTTCGCAGCAGGGGAGGCGGGGTGCGTGACATAGCGAAGTAAAGGAGGAGCCCAGAAAGAGTCGAAGCGTTACGCAAGTTTAGTTAAAACGGACGTAATCAAAGTCCACGGGCTGGCGGTTGATGCCCATTACAGGAGGGGCAATCCAGTTGGCAAACTTGCCAGGCTCAACCACACGCCCCATCAGGCTGGCCACAAACGCGCGGTCGTTGCCGGAGGGCAACCAGCTGTCCACGTTGGCCTTCCATTCGCTTTCAGACACCACGCGGCCATCAGGCGCAACCTTCACACCGGCCAATGCACCGATATTGCGGTGGAACGCCTTGTGCGGGGTCTTCAAGCGGAATGGAATTCCGGCCTTCTCAATCACCTTGTTCCAACGTTCAACACCACCGACAGAGTCCTTGATGTAGTCATCACGCAGCACTTCGTTCAGTGCGTTCAGCATGGGCACTTCGCGCTCCACCAGTTGGTTACCTTGCACCGACAAAACGCGGTAGGTCTGACCTTTGAGCATGTGATCGTCCATGCGCTTGCCTTCTTCATAGCGGCCTTTGAGACCGGTGGTGTAGAAGGTCGCTGCATTGCTGGACTCATCGGCACCGAACAAATCAATCGTCACGCTGAAGTGGAAGTTCAGGTAGCGTTGCAGCGTGGGCAGGTCGATCACGCCAGCCGCGCGCAGCTTGGTCACATCATCGGTTTTGAGCTCGTTCATCGCAGCACAGGTACGGTTGATTACTCGGCTGATGCCGGACTCACCCACAAACATGTGGTGCGCTTCTTCGGTCAGCATGAACTTGGTGGTGCGGGCCAGTGGATCAAAGCTGGATTCAGCCAAGGCGCACAACTGGAACTTGCCATCGCGGTCGGTGAAGTAGGTGAACATGAAGAAGGACAACCAATCAGGCGTCTTCTCATTGAAGGCTTGCAAAATACGTGGGTTGTCCTCGTTTCCGCTGTTGCGTTGCAGCAATGCATCGGCTTCTTCGCGTCCATCTTTGCCG
>JBEGPS010000154.1:0-5498 GCA_041181325.1 Pseudomonadota bacterium | reverse complement strand
GCATCTTCCAACCCTTTGAGCGTCAACGGGTACATGCGCTGGTGCATGAGCTGTTGCACTACGCTGATGCTCTGGCGGTACTGCCAAACGCCTTGGGGCTCGGGGTTGATCCATGCGAATTTGGGGAAGGCGCTGGTCAGGCGCTGCAACCACTCGGCCCCTGCCTCTTCGTTGTTGTACTCCACGCTGCCACCGGGCTGCAATATTTCATACGGGCTCATGGTGGCGTCGCCGACAAAGATAAGTTTGTAGTCTTTGTTGTACTTGCGGATGATGTCCCAGGTCTCGAACTTTTCGGCAAAGCGGCGGCGGTTGTTCTTCCACATGAAGTCGTACACGCAGTTGTGGAAGTAATAAAACTCCAGGTGTTTGAACTCGGTTTTGGTGGCGCTGAACAGTTCTTCCACGCGGGCAATGTGCTCGTCCATGGTGCCGCCCACGTCCATGAGCAGCAGCACCTTGACGTTGTTGTGGCGCTCGGGCCGCATTTTGATGTCGAGGTAACCCGCGTTGGCCGCCGTCTTGCTGATGGTCTCATCCAGGTCCAGCTCGTCCTCATGCCCTTCACGCGCAAACTTGCGCAGGCGGCGCAGCGCAACCTTGATGTTGCGCGTGCCCAGTTCTTGCGTATCGTCGTAGTCTTTGTAGGCGCGTTGGTCCCACACTTTGACCGCGCTCTTGTTGCGGCTCTTGTCTTGGCCGATGCGAATGCCCTGCGGGTTCTGGCCGTAGGCGCCAAAGGGGCTGGTGCCGCCGGTGCCTATCCATTTGCTGCCGCCTTCGTGGCGCTCTTTCTGTTCTTCAAAACGCTTCTTGAGCGTTTCCATCAGCTCGTCCCAACCCATCTTCTGGATCTTGGCCAGTTCCTCTGGGCTGAGGTTAAGCTCCAAGTTTTTGCGCAACCACTCCAAAGGCACTTCTTTGGTGAAGTCGGCAATCATCTCCACGCCCTTGAAGTAGGCGGCAAAGGCGCGGTCGAACTTGTCGTAGTGTTTTTCGTCTTTGACCAGCGTGGTGCGGCTCAGGTAGTAAAAGTCGTCAATTTTGTAGCCACTGCTATAGGCCTCATCAAACGTGTCGTTCTCGCTAGGCGTGGCGTTGGGGCCGACCACGCCTTTCTGCAGCGCCTCCATTAGCGTGAGGTATTCCTTGACCGATACCGGCAGCTTGGCCGATCGCAGGGTGTAAAAGAAATCCAGCAACATTTACTGGTGCCCCCACGCTCCGCCGCTGCGCGGGTCGCTGCCCCCCGAGGGAGCTAATTTCCCTTGGGGCGGCCCTTCGGGAAATTGCCTAGGTTTATCAAGCAGATACAGCAGCTGCGCTTTGGCCTCTGGCCATTCGCCAGCACGCATGCTGTACATCACAGTGTCGCGAATGGTGCCGTCGCGGCGCAGGGCATGGCCACGAATGACGCCGTCTTTCTTGGCTCCCAGCCGTTCAATGGCAGCCTGCGATGCAAAGTTGTAGTTGTCCGTGCGCCAGCCCACCACGTGGCAGCCCAAAGTCTCAAACGCATGCGTCATCAACAGCAGTTTGGCGGTGGTGTTGACGTGGGTGCGCTGGCAGCTTTTGGCATACCAGGTGTAGCCAATTTCTACGCGTTTGAGCGCAGGCACGATGTCGTGGTAGCTGGAGCTGCCTAACACTTTGCCAGTGGCTTCTTCGGTCACTGCAAAGGCAAAGCGGTTACCGGCTTCGCGCATGGCCAGCGCGTCTTCAATGTATTTGCGGGTGTGCTCGGGCTCGGGCACAGTGGTGATGCGGATGTTCCATAGTGCGCCGTCGGCTGCGGCGGCCTTGAGGCCCGCCTCGTGTTCCAGTGTCAGTGGCACCAAGCGCACGCCACGTGCCGAAAGTGTTGTGGGTTCGACGAATGCCATTTCAGCCCTTTTTGCTGTCTTGCTTGCTTTGTTTTTCCGTGTGGCTTGCGCGCCAGCGCCGGGCTACTTGCAGGCCCAAGCCGCCGCCCAGACCCACCAACACAATGCCACCAATGCTGGCATTGCCATAGCCCACAGCAAAAATGTCTAAGCCCAAAAGCATGCCTGCCCAATACCCCAGCAGGGCACCGCCGATAAATCCCACGGCATCTGATACGCCTTCCATCCACAGTTTGTTATTCATGGTATTTGCCGCTTAGCGGTTGTTGCGTTGCATGAACATTAGCTTCTCAAACAGCGTAACGTCTTGCTCGTTTTTAAGTAGCGCACCCACCAGTGGGGGCACTGCCATCTTCTCGTCCTTGCTTTGCAAGGCTTCCAGCGGAATGTCCTCGGCCAGCAGTAGCTTTAGCCAATCCAGCAATTCGCTGGTGGAGGGCTTCTTTTTCAGGCCTGGCAGGTTGCGCACCTCGTAAAAGGTTTTCATCGCAGCGATCAGCAGCTCTTTTTTCAGGCCGGGAAAGTGCACATCCACAATGCTTTGCATGGTGGCAGCATCCGGGAACTTGATGTAGTGGAAAAAGCAGCGACGCAAAAACGCGTCAGGTAGCTCTTTCTCATTGTTGGACGTTATGAACACCAGTGGGCGGTGCCGGGCTTTAATCAGCTGGCGGGTTTCATAGCAATAAAACTCCATGCGATCGATTTCGCGCAGCAAGTCGTTGGGGAACTCAATGTCGGCCTTGTCAATTTCGTCAATCAGCAGCGCAACAGGCTTGTCGGCGGTGAACGCCTGCCAAAGTACGCCTTTGATGATGTAGTTATTGATGTCCTTAACGCGCTCGCCACCGTCCACATCGCTGAGCTGGGAGTCGCGCAGGCGGCTCACTGCATCGTATTCATACAAACCTTGCTGTGCCTTGGTGGTGGATTTGATGTGCCACTGCAGCAGCGGCATGTCTAGCGCCTGTGCCACTTCCTCGGCCAACATGGTTTTTCCCGTGCCGGGCTCGCCTTTTACCAATAGCGGACGCTGCAGGGTGATAGCCGCGTTCACTGACAACATTAGGTCTTGTGTTGCAACGTAATTCTTGGTTCCGTGGAATTTCATAGTCAGAGTTTGCGCTACGGTTTGTATAAAGCTCAATGAAGAGGTCTGGGGAAGGATGTAGCCGATATAATCGTGCAGTCGATTTATACCAATCACAGACTGATTGTCCTCGCAAAATGAATAAACTCTTGTTGTCCCTCTCCGCTGTGCTTGTCGCTTCTGTGACCGCTTTCTCTGCCCAAGCGCAGGATATCCAAGGCGACGCCAAAGCCGGCGAAAAGAAAAATGCCATGTGCATTGGCTGCCACGGCATTGTGGGCTACCAAGCCAGTTTTCCTGAAATTCACAAAGTACCCAAAATCTCTGGCCAGGGTGCAAAGTACATCATCTCAGCACTAAACGCCTACAAAAAAGGTGAGCGCAAGCACGCCAGCATGCGCGGTATTGCTGCCTCGTTGACTGACCAAGACATGGCAGATTTGGCAGCTTTCTATTCCACCAGCGGTACGGTAGCTGGTGCCGAGGCTCCAGGCAAAGCGGCCGATGGCTCTGCCAAAGCCATGGAATTGGTCACCAAAGGCGCTTGCGCCTCTTGCCACGGCGACAGCTTCAGCAAACCCATTGACCCTACTTACCCCAAGATTGCGGGCCAACACAGTGACTACCTTTATGTAGCACTCAAAGCCTACAAAACAGAAGGGAATGCCCAAATCGGCCGTGGTAACGCCATCATGGGCGGTGTGGCCAAGCAGTTCTCAAATGCCGAGTTGAAAGAATTGGCCAACTACATGGGCAAACTGCCCGGTGAGTTGAAAACAGTTCCTGAAAACCGCTTCCGCTAAGCGAGTCATGCACAGAGGAAAAAGCCGCTCATTGAGCGGCTTTTTCTTTGGCTAATCCCGTGTCGCGTGTCGCTGCACACAATCTATATACGCATTGCCATCGGGTGGGCGGCCAGCGCGCTGGCTTTCCCACAGCATGGTGCCTAGGCATTCCATGGCATCGTGGTGGGCATCGTGTAAAGAATTGCGCTTGTGCGCCAGTAACTCCACCGCTTGACGAATGCCGCGTGGCTGGTCAATGCTGCATTGCTCACTGATGCTCAGGTGCATGCTCAGGTGTAAAAACGGATTGGTGCGACCCTCGGTTGCCTCGTACATGGTGGCCAGGGCCGTATCGACATCGGCAAAGTCGGCAGCGTATTCGGGATGCTCGTCCATCCATTGGCTTGCTATGGTTTCGATAGCTTCTAGCGTACTACCGGCAAGGGCCTTGGCATAGACAGAGCAAAAAAATCGGCGAACGTCGGCTTGGGATGGGCTAAACATGGATCGAGGTTAACATGCTCTTACGTCTTTGCCGCACCCCTTGCGGTACAACCATACGCCGTAATTCCTGTGAACTTTCCCCTCATTACCGACCCATTTTTTTACGCCATCAGCATTCCCGCTGTATTGTTGTTGGGCATTAGCAAAAGTGGTTTTGGCGCGGGCTTTGGCTCATTGGCCGTGCCCATGATGGCGCTGTCCGTGTCCGTGCCCGAGGCTGCGGCCATCTTGATGCCGGTGCTGTTTGTGATGGACGTGCTGGGTATGGCTGCGTTTCGCAAAGACTTTGACCTGGCGCTGTTGAAGTTCTTGATTCCATTCGGCATGCTGGGCATCTTGATTGGTGCGGTACTGTTTAAGGTGCTTAATGCGCACACCGTTGCCGCACTGGTAGGTGGTTTTACGCTGCTGTTTTTGGCGCAGCGTCTTATTTTTCCGCCCAAGCCCGACAGTGCGCCGCCACCCAAGTGGTTGGGCGCGGTGCTTACCGCCACATCGGGCTTTACCAGCTTCATTGCGCATGCAGGCGGCCCGCCTATCAATGCCTATGTGATTCCGCTCAAGCTCAGCCCTATTAAATTCACAGCCACCATGGCGTTTTTTTTCTTTGTGGTGAATCTGTGTAAGTGGGTACCCTACGGCATGTTGGGCTTGCTGGACATGCGCAACATGGCAACGTCGTTGGTGCTGCTGCCTTTGGCGCCGGTGGGCGTGTGGGTGGGTGTGCGCATGGCGCGGCGCATCAGCCAAGTGGTGTTTTACCGTTTCCTGTATGGTGGCATGTTCTTGACCGGGGTGAAGTTGCTCTGGGACGGCTTACGCTAATATTTTTTTTTGAGGACTTGTATGACGATTTCCATGTATTCGGCCAGCGTGCCAGTGTTTACTACCGTGCTAGGCAATCTCAGCCATTTTTTGGACAAAGCGCAGGCCAATGCCGATGCTAAGAAATACGACTCCATCGTGTTGGCGCAGTTTCGTCTGGCGCCTGACATGCTGCCCTTTACACGCCAAGTGCTGATTGCCTGCGACGCAGCCAAGCTGTGCGTGGCGCGGCTGGCAGGCATTGATGCCCCCAAGTTTGACGACACCGAAACCACCCTGGCTGAGCTGAAGGTGCGTATCCAGAAAACCATTGATTTTTTGAACACGGTGAAAGCTGAACAACTCGAAGGCACCGAACCAAAAGAGATTACCTTCCCCGTAGGCCGCGACAAAACCCGCACCATGGCCGGC
>JBEGPS010000153.1:0-4881 GCA_041181325.1 Pseudomonadota bacterium | reverse complement strand
TAAATAACGTGTGTGCCAACATGGCCACACACAGCAACTTTAGTTGCGGGCGTGCGATAACTGAAAACTTTGCACACCGGGGAACTGGCCTAAATGGCTACCCAAATCGCTAATGGGTGTCATGGCTTTGCGGCTCAGGGCCACGGCGACAAAGTTCCAAGTGTGCGCACCCTGGTCCATGGCAATAGCAAGGGTGCCCCCGGCAATGTCATAGCCCAGCGTGTGCGCCATGCTGCGCAACTTGGCCTCGATGGGCACCACCCCGCTGGCAAACCGCAAGGTAATAGCCACCGCCTGGCGCGAAGGCAACCAGGCTTCCAGTTTGGAGATCCAGATCATGCACATCGCGCTGAGCAGCGCCAGCGCCATCGCCGCCGGGTACAAGCCAATACCCACCAAAATACCAATCACCGATGCCGCCCACAGCGACGCCGCAGTAGTCAGCCCGCTGATGCTGAAGCCCTCTTTCATGATCACGCCGGCGCAAAGAAAACCGATGCCAGTCAGCACGCCCTGCATCACGCGCGACAAGTCGCCATTGGTAAACACCGCCGCCGCGTTGCCGCCATACCAAAAATGCGAATACCCGCCAATCACCGTCAGCGCGCACGACGCCATGCACACCAGCCCATAGGTACGCATGCCCGCTGCGCGTCCGTGGTAAGAGCGCTCGTAACCAACCATCAGCCCCAACGCGAGTGCTCCCAGCAGGTGCAGCAAGATGAAAAAATTGGCTCCCAACATGGGTGCCGACCAGTAAACCGAAAAACTATCCGTGGAGATCATGGCGCAAAGATACCCCATTTGCCTTGGCGCTACCATGGAGCCATGAAACCTGTTGTCTTGATTACTGGCGGCTCGCGCGGCATTGGCGCAGCCACCGCATTGGCCGCCGCCCGCGCGGGCTGGGCCGTGGCGGTGAATTACCACACCAACTCGCTGGCTGCTGACGAAGTGGTGCGCCAGATTCGCGCCATGGATGGCACCGCCATCACCGTGCACGGTGATGTGGCCATAGAGGCCGACGTTCTGGCCATGTTTGCCAAAGTGGATGCCAAGCTGGGGCCACTAACCGCCCTGGTCAACAGCGCTGGCGTGGTGGACGTAACCAGCCGGGTGGACGCAATGAGCGCAGCGCGCCTCAAGCGCATGTTTGACACCAATGTGATTGGCAGCATGGTGTGCGCCCGCGAGGCGGTGCTGCGCATGAGCACACGCCACGGCGGGCAAGGCGGTGCGATTGTGAACGTGTCCAGCGCGGCAGCGCGCGTGGGCAGCCCCGGCCAGTATGTGGACTACGCCGCCAGCAAGGGCGCCATCGACACCTTCACACTGGGCTTGGCCAAAGAGGTGGCGACCGAGGGCATTCGCGTCAATGCGGTGCGCCCCGGCATTATTGACACCGACATCCACGCCAGCGGCGGCCAGCCGGACCGCGCAAAGCAAGTCGCACCGCAAGTGCCCATGCAACGTGCAGGCACGGCTGACGAGGTGGCGCAGGCCATTCTGTGGCTGATGAGTCCGCAAGCCAGCTACACCACCGGCGCGCTGCTGGACGTATCGGGAGGACGCTAATCATGGACCTGAAACCGCTCATCACCCTGCTGGCCATCGTGAACCCGCTGGCCATCGTGCCGTTTTTTATCCACTACACCCAAGGCTTTGACCGCGAGCAGCTTGGCAAGACGGTGCTGATTTCGTCGTTCAGTGCGTTTGTGGTGATTGCGGTGAGTGCGCTGGCGGGCCTGCAGATACTGGAGTTTTTTGGTATCTCGCTGGCCAGCTTTCAGGTGGGCGGCGGCATGCTGCTGCTGACCTCTGCATTGAACATGCTGAATGCCCAACCCGCAGAAGCCAAAACCAGTAGCCACGAGCTGGAAGATGGCGCAGAAAAAGCCGCAATGGGCGCCAGCATTGCGGTGGTGCCCCTGACCATTCCGCTGCTGACCGGCCCGGCCACCATGTCCACCGTGGTGATTTATGCCGACAAAGCCAAAACGATTCTGCAACTCATGACGCTGGTGGGCTACGGCGTAGTCATCGCCCTGGCCACCGCCATTTGTTTTTCGCTGGCCCAACCCATTGCCCGCGTGCTGGGCAAAACCGGTATCAACGTGATGACCCGACTGATGGGGCTGATATTGGCGGCGCTGGCGGTCGAGGTGATGTCAGATGGACTGACCAAGCTGTTTCCGGCACTCGCGGGGCACTGAGGGCCTGCAGGTTAGCGCAGCCCTCAGGTTAAGCAAACTGCACGCATTGCAGTGCTAGCGACTATTCACTATTGAGCGTCAATTTCTTCTTGGGGGAATGGCGGGGTGGGGCTGAAAGCTGACATACGAGGGTTCTGTCAGTCGCCAGCCCCTGATACCTTACCAACGTTTTTCTCTAAGCGTCACAGCATCAACCTGCTGTGTAGGTATTGCTTAAGGACGAAAATGAATTTCGCCTCCCTCAAAGACCGGAGGGGAATTCAGGTTTTGGAAACGACTCGAATCCTGGCCTTGCGAACAGGTATCCCTGAAACAAGTCAATGCCCAGAGAGCGAAGTGCACGGTACTCCGCTTCAGTTTCTACGCCTTCTGCAATTGGCGTGATATTTAGATCCTGGCACACGCTCAGTACACCGCGAACAATCGATTGCTTGGGCCAGCTGGCGTCAATATCCTCAATCAGTTTCCGGTCCAGTTTAATGATGCCAGGCTGGAACTTGGCCAGCATATTGAGTCCCGAATAGCCGGCCCCAAAGTCGTCTATGGCTGGAGTAAAACCATGCTGCCGGTACACATCAAAAATCTTCATCAGGTGCGCGGGCTCCAACACTTCTTCGCCTTCTGTGATCTCAAAAATCAACCGGTCCAGCGGCAGCTTTGCGCGGTGTGCAGCCGCGAGGGTTGCACGCACGCAGTTCGCAGGTTCGTACATCGCACCCGGAATGAAATTTATCGACAGCTTGACGCCAAGTTCCACTATGCCCAATCTGGCTGCAAGTTCAACGGCAGTCCTGCGGCAACTTTGGTCGAACGCATACATGTTTCGGCGGTTGACGCGTGAAAGCACCGTGGAAGCGGCTTCACCCCCGAGGCCCCGTACCAGCGCCTCATAGGCAAACACCTCTTGGCGCGATGCGATGACGATGGGCTGAAACGCCATCGTAAAAGGAAAGGGCTGCTTCACTCCCTCGGAACAGGCACCGCACTTGTCGGACTGTACGTCCATGTTGGCTTTGTCGGTGGCTTCATCCAGAGGCAGTATGGGCATGGCCTGCGCACGGTCGCTGAATACTGCCCAGCGCTTGTTCACCTGCGCTTTTGCCTTGTAGAGTGCGTGGTCAGCTTGCTCGATCAAGCTGGGTAGATTCGCCTCTCGTGCATCCATAACGGCGATCCCAATGGACACCCCTACGGCTACAGATTGTCCGTTTGAGAGTTGCACTGGCCGTCGCACGGATTCGACAATGCGCTCGGAAAGGGCTTCCGCACCCCGCAGATCGTTTCCACCTCGCATGACCAGAGCAAACTCGTCACCGCCCAAGCGGGCAAGCTGCTCGCCATTGCGAAGCTGTTCAATCAGCCGCGTTGCTACCTCTTGCAGCACCGCGTCACCCGTATCATGGCCCAGGCTGTCGTTGATTTCCTTAAATCCATCCAAGTCCAAGTACAAAAGAGCGATTGACTGCTCGGCCGCCTGGGCCCGGCGGAGTTCAATTCCCGCCATCGCTTTGAACTGAATACGATTTGCCAAGCCCGTCAGTGCATCCGTCGTGGCAATTTGCTTGAGCGACATCGATCGAAGACGGGCATCCATAGCAGTCATCACCGCCACCGAAAGATCACGTAGCAGTGCCCTGCTTTTAATGTCGAATTCTCGTGGCTTGGTTCCCAGCACAGCCAGCGTCCCCAGTGCCAGGCCTTTGGAATCCAGCAGCGGAGCTCCGGCATAGAACCGCAGTCTCGGTCCGCCGTACACCAGCGGGTTGTCGTCAAAGCGGGGATCTTTCTGGAGGTCGTTGATGACGAGCAAGTCATCGGGCCTATTGATGGCATAGGCGCAGAACGCAATTTCGCGGTCCATTTGTGGGACGTCCAGTCCATGGCGGGATTTGAACCATAGCCGGTCTCTGTCCATCAGCGCAACCAATGCGATCGGTGTGTCAAACAGCGCTGCGGCGACCCGCGTTGTCACATCAAACTCAACTTCTGGCGCAGTGTCCATTATCTTGTATGCATGGACCGAGGCCAAGCGTTCAGCTTCATTTTCGAGTAGCGGACAGTTCGACATCAAAGAGCCTTTGCTTTTTATACCTGCTAACACGCTTCTCAGCTGTCATCCTTACTTGCGGCCGTCTTTGGCTAGGGGGTCCCTATAAAAATGAATCTGTTCCGTATCACAACTGATCACTTAGAAAATAAAGTGGGATCCGTATGTTGTCGAGCAGACAAATCATAGGAGATAGGTTATTTAATTAATGTGCGGTACCGAACACATAGTCCAACATAGCAAATGTTGACGCTCTTCCAACTCAAGTACATGAGTTTGTCCGCAGCCGCGGCACATGCGAAATTCGCGAAGAACACCGGCCGCCATCGCGGCAAAGAAGCCGATGATCTCAAAACCTCTCGTCTCCGCTTAATGCACTCCAAAATTCATACCCATTGCCACAGCGGCCCTTTCAGAGCGAGAGTTAGAGCTATTTATTTGATTACAAACGGACGACCAACTCCAACCCCGGACTGCCCAAACAAACTGCCACTACTTCAGCGCACCCGGGTTTTGCTGCACCCACGCCGCCAGCTCGGCAATGGCTGCGTCCGTTGCTGCGGTCAGCGCCCGCACACCACCGGTGGCATCGGCCGTGCTGCTGGGGCGCTGCACCACAAA
>JBEGPS010000152.1:0-11040 GCA_041181325.1 Pseudomonadota bacterium | reverse complement strand
CTGGACAAGCGCCAGGGCGACGCTGCGCAATTCACCATGCCCCGCATCTGCCCGGTCTGCGGCTCCGCAGCTGTGCGCGAAGAGGGCGAGGCCGACTACCGCTGCACCGGGGGGCTGTTTTGCGGTGCCCAGCGCAAGCAGGCCATATTGCACTTTGCCCAACGCCGTGCGGTAGAGGTGGAAGGCTTGGGCGACAAGCTGGTGGAGCAGATGGTGGATGCCAATGTGATCCGCAATCTGCCGGACTTGTACCGGTTGGGCTTCACAGCGCTGGCCAGCTTGGACCGAATGGCCGAGAAGTCGGCACAAAACATCTTGGACGCGCTGGAAAAATCCAAGCAAACCACCTTGCCGCGCTTTCTGTTCGGCCTGGGCATCCGCCATGTAGGCGAGGCCACCGCCAAAGAATTGGCTCGCCATTTTGGCAAGCTCGACGCCATCATGGATGCGCCAGAAGAAGCGCTGCTCTTGGTGAACGACGTAGGCCCCATCGTGGCGCAAAGCCTGCGTACCTTTTTTGACCAGCCGCACAACCGAGAAGTGGTGGAGCAATTGCGCGCTTGCGGCGTGACGTGGGAGGAGGGCGAGCCCGCAGCCCAAGCTTCCAAGCCGCTGGCCGGTAAAACCTTTGTACTCACCGGTACCTTCCCCACCCTGAGCCGCGACCAGGCCAAAGACTTACTGGAAGCCGCCGGTGCCAAAGTGGCAGGTTCCGTCAGCAAAAAAACGAGTTACGTGGTCGCCGGGGCCGAGGCGGGCAGCAAGCTCGACAAAGCCCAAGAGTTGGGCGTACCGGTGTTGGATGAAGCCGCTATGTTGGAGATGCTGAAATGACAGTACGTGACATTCTCAAAATGGGCGACCCACGTCTGCTGCGCATGGCGCAACCGGTGGCGGAGTTTGACAGTGACGACTTGCACCTGCTGATCACCGACATGCTGGACACCATGCGCGCTGCCAACGGCGCTGGGCTGGCGGCACCGCAAATTGGCGTGGACCTGCAGCTGGTGATATTTGGTTCCAACGACTTCAACCCACGCTACCCAGACCGGCCCACGGTGCCGCCCACGGTACTAATTAACCCAGTCATTACGCCTATAGGCGATGAAGAAGAAAGCGATTGGGAGGGCTGCTTGTCGGTGCCTGGCTTGCGTGGTGTGGTGCCCCGCTGGGCGCATATTCGCTACACCGGGTTTGACCAATACGGCGACCCCATAGACCGCACCGTGAGCGGTTTTCACGCCCGGGTGGTGCAGCATGAGTGCGACCACCTATGGGGCAAGCTATACCCCATGCGGGTGCGCGACTTCGCACAATTTGGCTATACCGAAGTGCTGTTTCCCGGCATTGCGGCCAACGAAGACGACTAGGTTATTTTGAACACCGTGCGGATAACTTTGCCGCCGGATTTTCCGTCAAACGCAGCCCATTGCTTGATGCCTTTCACCAGCACCAGATTGCTCACGTCTTTCACGGGCTTTTTGGCTTTCAATTGCGCAGTGACCCAGTCTTGAAGGTGGGGTAGCACGGGCCCCTCTTTGCCGGTAGGCACCAGTAACTCTTTGCCTGCAACGGTGCCCATGGATGTAACGGAGATTTCGGTGGCAGGCATGGGTAGTCGGGGATGAGAAGGGGGATGGTTTTAGTTTAGAAAATGGCCTACATGCTTGAGGAGTACCTCGGGCGCTTCTTCTGCAATGTAGTGCCCGCATGGTAACGCCTCGCCGCGTACGTCGTTGGCTACTTTCTCCCATTCGTCCAAGGGCTTGAAGCATTTGTGGACAACGCCTTGGTCGCCCCACAGTACCAACAGCGGCTGCGTCAAGCGGTGGCCCGATAGAAGGTCAACGCGGTCATGTTCCAGATCAATGCTGGCTGACGCTCGGTAGTCTTCGCAGACGCCGTGCGCTGCCCCAGGGAGCGCCAGGCAACGCACATACTCCGCCAATGCTCTGGGGTCGAACGGTGCCAAACCGGCACTGCGCCGTCCCATCACGTCACGCACGTAGGCCGCAGGGTCGGCCTCAATCAGCCGCTCTGGCAGCGGTGCGGGCTGAATCAAAAAGAACCAGTGCCAATAGGCGCGCGCAAACGCATCGGTCGTTTGTTGGTACATGGCCAGTGTGGGTGCCACATCCAGCAAAACCAGGCGCTGAACGGCGTGCGGATGGTCCAGTGCCAGCCGGTGTGCGACGCGTGCACCACGGTCATGGGCGAGCACATCAAACTGCCCAAAACCCAAATGCTGCATCAGCTGCACTTGGTCCAATGCCATCTCACGTTTGGAATAGTTGCCGTGATCAGCTGTGCCCGTGGGTTTGGATGAGTCGCCATAACCACGCAAATCGGCCATGACCAGGGTGTGGGATTGCGCCAGTTGTGGCGCAATGCGATGCCAGATGGCATGGGTTTGCGGATGCCCATGCAGTAGCAACAAAGGTGGACCCGAGCCACCCACGCGCATGTTGATTCGGATGCCATTGACATCCAGCTGCCGCGAGATGAATTGGGGGAATAGTTCAGACATGGTTCTTATCACCTGTTGACGCGTGGGCTCATGCTCGGGCGGCTGCGGTCATCCGTGCCGCAACATCCTTGACCCAAGGTTGCTGCGTCCAATGCGCTTGGGCGAAGGCATGCACCTCGTCCATGTAAGTGAGGGACATACCGACCACATCCACGCCTTTGAGAAACATCTCCTGGTAACGCGGAGATATCTCGAACGTCATGCTGGGTAGGCCCGCGCACTGCACTTCCAGCTTTTCAATGTCGATCACGATATCGGGCGCATCGGCTTGCTCGGCCAACACCATTAATTGCGCCACTTGCTCGGTGGGCAAGCTGACCAGCAAAAGTTGATTCCCCATGGCATTGGAGTAAAAAATTTCTGCAAAGCTGGGCGCGATGATGGCTTTGAAGCCGTATTGAAGCATTCCCCAAACGGCATGCTCGCGGCTTGACCCGCAACCAAAGTTTGACCCACCCAGCAACAGGTTTGCATTGGCGTACTTGGCCTGGTTCAACACAAAATCGGGTTGGACGTGGGCCCGCGGGTCGTAACGTAAGTCGTACAGCAAGCCCTCTGCCAGGCCAGACTTGTCGATGCCGCGCAAGAACTGCTTGGGCATGATCTGGTCGGTGTCCAGGTTATCGATACGGATGGGGGCGGCTTTTCCCTGAATGGTGGTGATGGTTTGCATGTCAGCTTCCTAGATGGCGCGCGTCGGTTATTTTTCCAGTCACAGCCGCGGCTGCGGCCATGGCGGGACTCATCAGGTGCGTGATAGCACCGCGACCTTGGCGGCCCTCAAAGTTTCTGTTGGTGGTGGATGCGCAGCGGGTGCCCTCTGCCAGCACGTCGTCGTTCATGGCCAAGCACATGGAGCAGCCCGGCTTGCGCCACTCGAACCCTGCGGTAATGAAAATCTGGTCTAGACCTTCTTGCTCCGCTTGCTGCTTCACTGCACCGGAACCAGGTACCACCATGGCGCGCACACTGGGTGCCACTTTTTTTCCGGTCACGATGTCAGCGGCCGCGCGCAAGTCTTCAATACGTCCGTTGGTGCAGGACCCAATGAACACATGCTGTATCGGTATGCCAGTAATCAGTGCACCTGGCTGCAGTCGGGTGTAGGCCAAGGCCTGTTCGGTGCTGCGTTGGTCTTCCGGTGCCACTTGGCTGGACGTTGGCACCTTGCCCGAAATCGGCAGCACCTGGTCCGGGCTGGTGCCCCAGGTGACATGCGGTTCAACATCACTGGCATCGAAGACGTGTTCCACATCAAAGTGGGCATCGGCATCGCTGACCAGACCAGCCCAATGGGCCAAAGCCTTATCGCGCAGTTCGCCCACGATGTCTGGACACTTCGACAAAACGTAGTCAATCGAGGTTGCGTCTGGCGCGATCAAAGCGCCTCGCGAGCCGGCTTCAACTGTCATGTTGCACAGCGTAAATCTGGCCTCTACCGTCAAAGCGTCTATGGCAGACCCGCAAAACTCCACGACAAAGCCTCGTGCCCCTTGGGCGCCTATCTGGCCAATGATCATCAAAATCAGGTCTTTGCTCGTGGTGCCCTTGGGCAGTAGACCATCCACGCGAATCCGCATATTGCCCGCGGTGCGGTAGACCAGCGTCTGCGTGGCCAGCACATGCTCCACTTCAGAGGTGCCAATGCCAAAGCCCAAAGCGCCCAAGGCACCATAGGTGGTGGTGTGGCTGTCTCCACAAATCACCACCATGCCCGGCCTGATCATGCCGCGCTCGGGTGCAACTACATGTTCGATGCCTTGCATGGCATCGTTGGTGTCAAACAGGGGAATACCGTGCTTGCTGCAGTTGCTGGCCAGATTTGTCGCCTGCAGTGCGGACGCTTTGTCATGAATCACGCGAATCGCAACCGGATGCGTTGGAATGATGTGGCTGACCACGGCGACGTTTTGCCCCGGCATTGGCACCGCAATGTTGCGTTCAGCCAGTCCTGTAAATGCCTGGGGGCTGGTGTACTCGTTCATCAAATGCAGGTCACAAAACAGCAGCACGTTTTGCGCGTCGATCACCCGCACGGTGTGTGCGTCAACCAGCTTTTGGTACAACGTTCGTGCGCTGACCGCCAGCGGTATACGTCGATTCATAAGAACTCCTTAGGGAATAGGCAAATCCTAACCGTAAACAATAAATAAATAATTTAATTAAAATTCATTATTTATTTCATAAAAATGAATAATGAAACACTTTTCGGACATTGAGCTATTTGCGCTGATCGTCAATCAGGGCAACATGTCCGCAGCGGCGCAAAAGTTGGGCATAACGCCGCCTGGCGTAACGCGGCGGCTGGCCCAGTTGGAGAAAAGACTGGGTGTTCGGTTGCTGAACCGTACCACGCGCAAACTCAGTTTGACGCCGGACGGCGAGATGTACTTGATGGAGGGCGTGCGGCTACTTGAAGAGATGCATGCGCTTGAAGGGCGCATTGGCGGGGGGAGCAAGCAGCCGCAGGGCACGATCAAGATTGCGGCAACTTTGGGCTTTGGCAGAACCCACATTGCGCCCGCGCTGTCGCGGTTTATCCGGCAATTCCCCCAAATCGAGGTGCAGCTGCATTTAAGCGATCGCTATGTCAATTTGGTCGATCAAGGCTTTGACCTGATGGTGCGGTTCGGCGACCTAACGGACAGCCGATTAACCGCACGTCTTTTGGCCCAAAACAGCCGCATGTTGTGTGCTACACCGTCCTATCTGGCAGCCCACGGTACGCCAGTTCAGCCCAAGGATTTGGGCAAACACAGCTGCATTTTTATTCGGGAAGGCGACGAAACCTTCGGAACCTGGCATTTGCGCCAGAGTGACGCCACCGAATCTGTGAAAGTGCGTTCCCGTCTCAGCACTAACGATGGCAGCTCGGCACTGGGTTGGGCGCTCGATGGCCATGGCATATTGATCCGCTCACAGTGGGAGACAGCCCAGTTTTTGCGGGTTGGGCAACTCGTTCCCGTGCTACCGGACTGGAGCCATCCGTCTGCTGACATCCATCTGGTTTTTCAGAATAGCAAGCAATCCCCGGCAAAGGTCAGGTTGCTGGTGGATTGGTTGCTGGAGGACTTCAAAGCGCAGAGGGAAGTAACAAAGGGTGCGTTTGGACTCTGGTAGGGTTCGCTATAAAAATAATAGCTGCTTACGCATAGGCCACGGGCGCTACGGCTCTAAAAGACTAAAAAATTGCTTCCAAACTCAGGCTGCCAACGCGTCCAGTAATTCCGTCTCAATCTCAATCTGTGCCCGGTTGTGCTGCAGCTGCGGCCCGTAGATTAGGAATGTGTCTTCCACCCGTTCACCCAGGGTGACCACTTTGGCCAGCTGCACCTCAATCTGGTGTTTGGCCAGCACGCAGGCGATGCTGTACAGCAGTCCCAAGCGGTCGCTGGCAGAGATATTGAGCAGCCAGAGCTGGGCTTTTTCATCCGGGCGCAAGGTCACGCGGGGTGCAATGGGAAAACTTTTTACCCGACGTGAGACACGTCCTCGGCTAGGCGCTGGCAATGGGCCAGCGGCTGCAATGGCTTGGCTCAGGTCGTTTTCCAGCATGCTGGAGACTTCGCGAAAGCGCTCCTCCATGTCGTCATCGCTGGCTACCTGAAAAGTATCCAGCGCATAGTTGGCCAGGGTGGTGTGTACACGGGCATCCAAAATACTGATACCGGCTTGGTCAAAGTAACCACAAATTCGGGCAAACAAGTCGGGCTGGTCTTTGGTGTAAACCAATATTTGCAACCCAGCGCCAGGCGATGTGCGTCGCACTCTAACGATGGGGCGCTCGGTGGCGACAAGGCGCGAGAGTTGCTTGGTGTGCCACGCTATATCTACGGCGTCGTGGCGCATAAAGTAGCCCACGTCTAGCGTGTCCCATAACGGCTTGTGGGCCTCAAAAGGAAGGGCGTATAGCGCGACCATAACCAGCGCCTCGCGTTTGCGGGCCTCGACCTCAGCATCGGGGTCAGGGGCGCGCCCGCCCAGCACGCGCGTGGTGTAGCGGTGCAGGTCTTCCAGCAGTTTGCCCTTCCAGGCGTTCCATACTTTCGGGCTGGTGCCACGAATATCAGCAACCGTCAGTAAATACAGCGCCGTGAGATAGCGCTCGTTGCCCACGCGCTCTGCAAAGTCGGCAATCACTGTGGTGTCACTCAGGTCAGACTTTTGCGCAATGCGGCTCATGGTCAGGTGCTCGCGCACAAGAAATTCGATGAGCTGGGTGTCTTCCAAGCTAATGCCGTGGTCTTTGCAAAACCGTCGCACTTCTACCTGGCCCAGCTCGGAGTGGTCACCACCCCGGCCTTTGGCAATGTCATGAAACAGCGCGGCCACGTACAGCACCCAGGGCTTGTCCCAGCCAGAGGCGAGTTGCGAGCAAAATGGGTACTCGTGCGAATGTTCGGCAATAAAAAAGCGGCGCACGTTGCGCAGCACCATTTGAATGTGCTGATCCACCGTGTACACATGGAACAGGTCGTGCTGCATTTGCCCCACGATGCGCCTGAACACCCACAGGTAACGCCCCAACACCGAGGTCTGGTTCATCAAGCGAATTGCATGGGTGATACCGCTGGGCTGCATCAAAATTTGCAGAAAGGTAGCGCGGTTGACCGGGTCTTTGCGGAACTTGGCATCCATCAAACCGCGTGCGTTGTAGAGCGCGCGCAGCGTGCGGGCCGACAGGCCTTTGACGCCTACTGTGGATTGGTAGATCAAAAAGGTTTCCAAAATCGCATGCGGCTCGCGCTGGTACAGGTCATCGCTGACCACATCCACGTTGCCTGCCTTGTCATTGAACCTGGCGTTGATGGGGCGGGGCGCATGGGTAGAGGGGTTGAGTCTCTCCGCAATGTTCATCAGCAAAATTTGGTTCAGCTGCGTGACGGCCTTTGCGCTCCAGTAATAGCGCTTCATCAGCCCTTCGCTCGCACGCACAAAGGTGGTTCTGGCTTTGCGCTCGGCGGTGGCTGGTAGTTGGGTTTCTACGGTTTTAAAGCCAAACGCCTCAGCCACGGTGTTTTGCAGATCAAAAATAATGCGATCTTCGCGACGGCCGGCAATCAGGTGCAAGCGTGCCCGAATTTGAAACAGCAGCGATTCGTTGCGCTGGATTTGTTTGATCTCGAATGGCGTAGCCAAGCCGTTTTTGGCCAAGTCGGCCCAGTGGTCACCAAACCCCGCGGCTTTGGCCACCCACAAAATTACCTGCAGGTCGCGCAGTCCGCCTGGGGATTCTTTGCAATTGGGTTCTAGCGCGTAGGGCGTGTCTTCAAACTTGGTGTGGCGCTGGCGAAGCTCCAGGGTCTTGGCAACATAAAAAGCTTGCGCGTCTATGGCTTTGAAAAAAGCCGCCTGGAATTGTTGTGCCAGTGGGGCATTACCCACAATCAGACGGCACTCCAGCAAAGCGGTTTGCACGGTGACATCTTTTTCGGCCTCGGCCAAACAATCACTCAGGGTGCGCACGCTAGAGCCTATCTCTAACCCCAAATCCCAGCAGGAGCCAATAAAAGCTTCGAGCTGACTTTTGAGTTGCACATCGGTCTCTGGGCTGTGACCGTCTGGCAGCAATACCAACACGTCTATATCAGAGTGGGGAAATAACTCGCCACGCCCAAAACCACCCACTGCCAACAGCGCGTAAGGGGCTTGAAGCCCGGCGTGCGTCCACAGTGCAATAAGCACATCATCAGCCAGCGCGGACAACTGGTGCAGCGACTTGCGCACGCTGCGTCCTGAAGCACCTTGCACACCCATGCTTTGCAGCAGTTGGGCCTTTTGGGCACGGTACTGCGTGCGCAGGCTGGCCAGATCGGTCATGGGGCTACGCCTGTGCGGGCACGAAGGCTGGAGTGGGCGGGCTTCCAGCGGACAAGGTCAGCACTTCGTAGCCGGTGGGGGTGACCAAAATGGTGTGTTCCCACTGCGCAGACAGCGAGTGGTCTTTGGTGACGATGGTCCAGCCGTCTTTTTCGGGGCCGTCTTTGATGTCTTTTTTGCCCGCGTTGATCATGGGCTCGATGGTGAAGGTCATGCCTTCCACCAGACGCTCCAGCGTGCCGGGGCGGCCGTAGTGCAGCACCTGTGGCTCTTCGTGGAATATTTGGCCGATGCCATGCCCACAAAACTCGCGCACCACGCTAAAGCCCTGACCTTCAGCAAATTGCTGAATGGCATGGCCAATGTCGCCCAGGTACACGCCTGGCTTGACCATTTTGATGCCGTGCCACATGGCGTCATAGGTGATGGCGCTCAGGCGCTTGGCGGCAATCGACACGTCGCCCACGGCAAACATGCGGCTGGTGTCACCGTGCCAGGTGTCTTTGATCACGGTGACGTCTATGTTGACCACATCGCCCTTTTTGAGCTGCTTGTCGTTGGGAATGCCGTGGCAGACCTGGTGGTTTACCGAGGTGCAAATCGATTTGGGGTAGGGGATGTTGCCGCCACCGGTGTAGTTCAGCGGTGCGGGAATTGCGCCCTGCACCTGGGTGATGTAGTCGTGGGCCAGTTTGTCCAGTTCGTTGGTGGTGACACCGGGTTTGACAAACGGGGTGAGGTAGTCCAAAACTTCGGAGGCCAGTTTGCCCGCAATGCGCATGCCTGCAATGCCTTGGGCGTCTTTGTAGGTGATAGTCATGCCCCAATTATCCCATTGGCCCCAGCTTTGCGTTGCGGCTTGGGCAATTGGGGTGCCGGTGGCGGGTAAAATCCGGCGCTTCTCGCCCCCTCTTTGTCTCCCCCATTCTCTAGGCCACCACAGTGACCCTGCACATCACCCCCATCGAGGGCAGCAACGCCCTGAGCAGCTTTCGCGTTCAACAACTTTTGCCCGCGCTGCAGGCTGTTCATGAAAAAATTGCCGGTATTTCTGCCCGCTATTTGCATCTGGTCGCGACCGAAGCCGCACCCGACGCCGCCTTGACTGCCAAGCTGTCCGCGCTGCTGACTTATGGCGACCCCTACACCGGCGCTACCGACGGCCCCGCCATCGTTGTTAGCCCACGTTTTGGAACCGTGAGCCCCTGGGCATCCAAGGCCACGGACATTGCGCACAACTGTGGTTTTGCAGTTAAGCGCATCGAGCGGCTGGTGGAATACCGCCTCAGCGTGAAGAACGGCCTGATGTCAAAAACCGTGCTCACCCCTGAGCAATTGCAGGCTGTGGCCGCCCTGTTGCACGACCGCATGACCGAAAGCGCCATGTTGGACCGCAGCCAGGCCAACGATTTGTTTCATGCCCTGAGCCCCGCGCCCATGGCGCATGTGGATGTGCTGAGCGGTGGGCCAGAGACGGGCAAGGCCGCGCTGGTCAAAGCCAATACCGAGTTTGGTCTGGCGCTGGCATCCGATGAGATCGACTACTTGGTGAATGCCTTCACCACCCTGGGCCGCAACCCCACCGATGTAGAGCTGATGATGTTTGCCCAGGCCAACAGCGAGCACTGCCGTCATAAGATTTTTAACGCAGACTTCACTATTGATGGCGTAGCCCAGGCCAATAGCATGTTCGGCATGATCCGCAACACGCACCAGTTGGCCCCGCAGCACATGCTGGTGGCGTACTCGGATAACGCCTCAGTGATGGAAGGGGTGCAGGTTGAGCGATTTGTAGCCAAATCTGCAGTCAATTCAGCTGCTAGCCCCCGTGGAATATGCGCAGCCAGCTACGAAAAAGATAGCAAGCTCCATCATATTTTGATGAAGGTGGAGACCCACAACCACCCCACAGCCATCAGCCCTTTCCCAGGTGCGTCCACCGGCGCAGGCGGTGAAATTCGTGACGAGGGCGCGACCGGCCGTGGCTCCAAGCCCAAGGCGGGCTTGACAGGCTTTACCGTGTCCAAGCTGTGGCCGACTCCGGGTGTTGCGGATTTCGGCAAGCCCGAGCACATTGCCAGCCCGCTGCAAATCATGACCGAAGGCCCGCTGGGCGGTGCGGCGTTCAACAACGAATTTGGCCGCCCCAATCTGTTGGGCTACTTCCGCGAATTTGAACAAACCGTGACCAGCAATGTGGACACCGTGCAGCGCGGCTACCACAAGCCCATCATGATTGCTGGCGGCCTGGGCGTGATTGACTCCACCCAGACCCACAAAATTGAGTTTCCCGCTGGCAGCCTGCTGATCCAGCTGGGCGGTCCCGGCATGCGCATTGGCATGGGGGGCAGCGCGGCCAGCTCCATGGCCACGGGCGCCAACGCAGCCCACTTGGACTTTGACTCGGTGCAGCGCGGCAACCCCGAGATTGAACGCCGGGCGCAAGAGGTGATTAACCAGTGCTGGGTGCAGGGGGATAAGAATCCCATTTTGGCAATCCACGACGTGGGCGCGGGCGGTTTGAGTAACGCCTTCCCCGAACTGACCAACGACGCAGGCCGTGGTGCACGCTTCGATTTGCGCGCTGTGAAGCTGGAAGAGTCCGGCATGGCACCCAAAGAAATCTGGTGCAACGAGAGCCAGGAACGCTATGTGCTGGCCATTGCCCCCGAATCACTGGAGCAATTCCAGGC
>JBEGPS010000151.1:0-12702 GCA_041181325.1 Pseudomonadota bacterium | reverse complement strand
CCACATCTGCGAAAGCAGCTACTAATTTTGTAGCACTTACCGCTTCGCCATTGAGGCGTAAACGCTCTTCAAAGTGCACGAGGTGGGGCGAAGTAAAGGTGCCGGTCTTGTATCCGGCCTGTCCCAAAATGCTTTCCAGCATGGCACAGGTAGAGCCTTTGCCATTGGTGCCTGCCACCGTGATCACGGGGCAGGTGAAGCGCAGTTCCATGCGCTGGGCCACCACGCGAATGCGGTCCAGGCCCAGCTCGATGCCGTTCATGCCTTTGGGGTGCAGCTGCTCGCAATAGGCCAGCCAGTCTTGAAGTGTGTTGGTGGTATCCATAGAGGCGTGCATTGTCGCCGACCGATGGCCACAAGTCCGCACACCTACCGCATAAGGAGCAGGCGGGTAGGGTGTTTTGCGTAGGTAAAGGGGGAGCCCGCGCAGCGGGCGGAGGACACGAAGCAAAGCACCCTACCCGCCTGCCCCGCCCCAGCGAAGGGGTGCAACGCCGTGCACTCGCCCCCTTAATACAATGCGCCTATGACTACCCTTTACGGCATTCCCAACTGCGACACCGTCAAAAAAGCCCGCGTTTGGCTCTCCGACAACGGTGTAGACGCCACCTTTCACGACTTCAAAAAGCAAGGCGTTCCCGCCAACCTGCTGCCAGGCTGGATTGCCGCTGTGGGCTGGGAAACGCTGGTTAACCGCAAAGGCACCATGTGGCGCAAGCTAGACACTGCAGCCCAGGCCGCCGTGGTAGACGCCGCAACGGCCACCGCGCTGATGCTGGAAATACCCAGTGTGATCAAGCGCCCGGTGGTGGTGTGGGGCGATGGTTCGGTAACGGTTGGTTTCAGCCCCGAGGCCTTTACCAAGCGCCTGCCTTAAAATCGGTGGCTGGCTGGCTTACCGCCGCAACGCCCTGAATTTATTTGCACCCTTCATTTTTTAGTTAACACCGCCCATGACCACCACCCACATTGACAGCGTTTCCGTCACCACCAAGGCCAACGTCTACTTTGACGGCAAATGCGTGAGCCACGGCATCACCTTTGCCGACGGCACCAAAAAGTCGGTCGGTGTGATCTTGCCTGCCACCCTGACCTTCAACACCGGCGCGCCCGAAATCATGGAATGCGTGGCTGGCAGCTGCGACTACATGCTAGACGGCACCGACGCTTGGGTCACTTCGGCAGAAGGCCAACAGTTCAGCGTGCCCGGCAACGCCAAGTTCCAGATCCGTGTGTCCGAAGGCTTTGAGGCGTACCACTACATCTGCCATTTCGGCTAATCCAGGCTTTTTCAGGGTTGTCAGCGGCCTAGTGCTGTTGACAACATGCTCCTTTTTTTATAGCTGCTTACGCATATTCTACGCGGGCTAGAGGCCAATTTCATGTCAAATACCATTCTGCAAACCACCCCTGTGGGCCAAAAAGTAGGCATCGCCTTTTCCGGCGGCCTGGACACCAGCGCAGCCCTGCACTGGATGAAGCTCAAGGGCGCCCTGCCCTACGCCTACACCGCCAACCTCGGCCAGCCCGACGAAGCCGATTACGACGAAATCCCCCGCAAGGCCATGGAATACGGTGCTGAAAAAGCCCGCTTGGTGGACTGCCGCCCGCAGCTGGCCGCCGAAGGCATTGCCGCGCTTCAAGCCGGTGCCTTCCACATCACCACGGCTGGCAACACCTACTTCAACACCACGCCGCTGGGCCGCGCCGTCACCGGCACGATGCTGGTCAGTGCCATGAAGCAGGACGACGTGAACATCTGGGGCGACGGCAGCACCTTCAAGGGCAACGACATCGAGCGCTTTTACCGCTACGGCCTGCTGACCAACCCCGCGCTCAAAATTTACAAGCCCTGGCTGGACCAAACCTTTATTGACGAACTGGGTGGCCGTTCCGAGATGAGCGCGTTTATGACCAGCCACGGCTTTGGCTACAAGATGTCGGCTGAAAAAGCCTACTCCACCGACAGCAATATGCTGGGCGCCACCCACGAAGCCAAAGACCTGGAGTTTTTGAACAGCGGCATGAAGATCGTCAACCCCATCATGGGCGTGCCGTTCTGGAAAGACGATTGCGTGGTCAAGGCCGAAGAGGTGAGCGTGCGCTTTGAAGAAGGCCGCCCTGTGGCGCTGAACGACGTGGAATACCCTGACCTGGTGAGCCTGATTTTGGAAGCCAACCGCATCGGTGGTCGCCACGGCTTGGGCATGAGCGACCAGATCGAAAACCGCATCATCGAAGCCAAGAGCCGCGGCATCTACGAAGCGCCCGGCCTGGCCCTGCTGTTCATCGCCTACGAACGTTTGGTGACCGGCATTCACAACGAAGACACGATCGAGCAGTACCGTGACAACGGCCGCAAGCTAGGCCGCCTGCTGTACCAAGGCCGCTGGTTCGACAGCCAGGCCATCATGCTGCGCGAAACCGCCCAGCGCTGGGTAGCCAGCGCGATTACAGGCACCGTGACAGTGGAACTTCGCCGCGGCAATGACTACTCGCTACTCAACACCGAATCGCCCAACCTGACTTATGCACCCGAGCGCCTAAGCATGGAAAAAGTGGAAGACGCGCCGTTCAGCCCGCTGGACCGCATTGGCCAACTCACAATGCGCAATCTGGACATCACCGACACCCGCACCAAGCTGGGTGTGTACGCCAAGGCGGGCCTGCTATCGTTGGGTACGGATGGGGACTTTTTGCGGCTGGGCGATAGCGGCAAATAATTGCCCTTTATTGGCCATCAAAGGGCGCCCAATCTGCGTTAAAAAACGATGCATTGCGAGATGCATCGGGTTAACCCCCACGTAGTCTTCCGTATAGCCGCGCGCTGGGTTATCAACTAGGATCTGTCCACACACTTTGGAAAGATCTGGACGTGGACTGCATCCTCGAAACCCGCAAGCTGACAAAAGAATTCAAGGGCTTTGTTGCCGTCGACAAGGTCGACTTGCGCGTCAAGCGTGGAAGCATTCACGCGCTGATAGGTCCCAACGGAGCAGGCAAGACCACCTGCTTCAACCTGCTTACCAAATTCCTCACGCCCACCTCGGGCAGCATCATTTTTGACGGCCAAGACATTACCCAGCAAGCGCCTGCGCAAATTGCGCGCTTGGGTGTCATCCGGTCGTTTCAAATTTCCGCCGTATTTCCACACCTTAGCGTTTTAGAAAACGTGCGGGTGGCGTTGCAGCGGGAGCTATCCAACTCGTTTCATTTTTGGAAACCCGAGCGCACGCTGGACACCTTGAATGCGCGCGCCATGGAATTGCTGGCCGCAGTGGACTTGGAGCAATTTGCCGATTTGACCGCAGTAGAACTCAGCTACGGGCGCAAGCGTGCGTTGGAAATTGCCACCACACTGGCTATGGACCCCAAGCTCATGCTGCTGGACGAACCCACCCAAGGCATGGGCCTGGAAGATGTGGACCGCATTCGCCAGCTCATCAAAAAGGTAGCCGCCAACCGCACGGTACTGATGGTGGAACACAACATGAGCGTGGTGTCCAGCATCGCCGACACCATCACCGTACTACAGCGCGGGGCTACCTTGGCGGAGGGCCCGTATGCCGAAGTGTCCAAAAATCCAGCTGTGATTGAGGCCTACATGGGCAGCCCCACTGCAGAACTCAAGGGAGCGCACTGACATGGCGGCCTATCTCGAAGTCAAAGACCTGCATGGTTGGTATGGCGAATCGCATGTGCTGCACGGCGTGAACTTTCATGTCAATGAAGGCGAAGTGCTGACTATTCTGGGGCGCAACGGCGCAGGGCGCACCAGCACCATGCGCGCCATCATGGGACTGATTGGTAGCCGAAAAGGCTCTATCAAGGTCCTGGGCAAAGAAACCATTGCCATGCCCACGCACCACATTGCGCGCCTGGGCTTGGGCTACTGCCCTGAAGAGCGGGGCATTTTTTCTAGCCTGTCGGCTGAAGAAAATCTGATGCTGCCGCCCACACTGGCCAAGGGCGGCATGCCCGTGGAACAGATTTACGCCATGTTCCCCAACTTGCAGGAACGCGCGCACAGCCAGGGCACGCGTCTGTCCGGTGGCGAGCAGCAAATGCTGGCCGTGGCGCGCATTCTGCGCACCGGCGCCAAGTTGCTGCTGCTGGACGAAATTTCTGAAGGCTTGGCCCCAGTCATTGTCCAAAAGCTGGCCGCCATGGTGCTAGACCTGCGCAAGCAGGGCTACACCATCATCATGGTGGAGCAGAACTTTGTATTTGCCGCACCGCTGGCAGACCGCTTTTTGGTCATGGAGCATGGCGCAGTCATTCAAGAATTTACCCAAGCTGAGCTGCCTTCGCGCATGGACAAGCTGCACGAATACCTTGGCGTCTGATTTTTGCCCTTCCCGCTTTTTTAACAGGAGATTTAATATGAAACTCAAAAAACTTTTCGCAGCCCTTGGCGTGGCTGGACTGGGAATGTTCACTGCTAGCGCGCAAGCGCAAATCTCTGGCGACGTGATTCGCATCGGCTTTATTACCGACCTGTCGGGTCTGTATGCCGACATCGACGGCCCTGCGGGCGCAGAAGCCATTCGCATGGCGATTGCCGATATGGGCGGCGCTGTCAATGGCAAAAAAATTGAACTGCTGGTAGCCGACCACCAAAACAAACCCGATGTTGCCGCGGCCAAAGCCCGCGAGTGGTTTGACACCCAAGGCATGGACATGCTGATCGGCGGCACCAGCTCCGGCACCGGTCTGGCCATGGCCAAAATCGCGATGGAAAAAAAGAAACCATTTATGTCGGTGGGTGCTGCTACCTCTGCATTGACCAATGAGCAATGCTCACCCTACACGGTGCATTACGCCTATGACACAACTGCTCTGGCTAAGGGCACGGGCAATGCGGTGGTGAAATCTGGAGGCAAAAGCTGGTACTTTCTGACGGCCGATTACGCCTTTGGCTCACAGCTGCAAAACGACACTACCGCCGTGGTTAAGGCAGCCGGCGGCACCGTGGTGGGCTCCGTGCGCCACCCCCTGTCTGCCAGCGACTTCTCTTCTTTCCTTTTGCAAGCCCAGTCCAGCAAGGCGCAGATTTTGGGCCTAGCCAATGCGGGTGGTGACACTATCAACTCCATCAAAGCCGCCAATGAATTTGGCATCACCAAGACCATGAAGCTGGCTGGCCTGCTGATGTTCATTAACGACATCCATTCGCTGGGCCTGAAAGCCACCCAGGGCATGTACTTGACCGACAGCTGGTACTGGAACCGCGATGCCGAGGCGCGCGCCTGGAGCCGCAAGTTTTTTGAAAAGCAAAAGCGTATGCCCTCCTCCATTCAGGCGGGTGATTACTCTGCGGCAACCACCTACCTGAACGCCATCAAGGCTGCCGGCACCGACGATGCCGACAAAGTCATGGCGCAAATGAAGAAGACCAAGATCAACGACATGTTCGCCAAGGGCGGCTTCATCCGTGACGATGGCCGCATGGTGCACGACATGTACCTAATGCAGGTCAAAACACCTGCCGAGTCCAACGAACCCTGGGACTACTACAAAGTGGCCGAAGTGTTCAAGGGCGAAACCGCCTGGACCACCAAAGCTGAATCCAAGTGCGCGCTCTGGAAATAAGCGCGGTTTAGTACACGCCAGCGCGTTTAAAGAACTCACCAGACGAATCACATGGAAATTTTTGGTATTCCCATTCAGGCCTTTCTGGGTCAGCTTTTGCTGGGTCTGGTGAACGGTTCTTTTTACGCCATGCTCAGCCTGGGGCTGGCGGTTATTTTCGGTCTGTTAGGGATCGTTAATTTTGCGCATGGTGCCCTCTACATGATGGGGGCCTATGTGGCGTTTGTGTCGGCCGATAGCTGGGGCCTGAGCTACTGGGCCGCGCTGGTGCTTGCACCGCTGCTGGTGGGGGCTGTGGGCGTGTTGATTGAGCGCACGCTACTCAAACACCTGTACAAGATCGATCCCATCTATGGGCTTTTGCTGACCTTCGGGTTGGCGCTGATTGCCGAAGGCATGTTCCGCGAGAAATTCGGCGTGTCTGGTCAATCGTATGCAGTGCCCGAGTTGCTGCAAGGTGCCACCGACTTGGGATTCATGGTGCTACCCAACTACCGGGCTTGGGTGGTCGTGGCATCGCTCACGGTGTGTCTGGGCACCTGGTTTGTTATCGAGCGAACGCGCTTGGGCGCTTACCTGCGTGCGGGTACCGAGAATCCGCGTTTGGTGCAAGCCTTTGGCATCAACGTGCCCATGATGGTGATGCTCACCTACGGCGCGGGTTGCGGCCTGGCTGCCTTGGCCGGTGTGCTGGCAGCGCCGGTGATTCAAATCAATCCGCTGATGGGCAGCAATCTGATCATCGTGGTATTCGCGGTGGTGGTAATTGGCGGCATGGGCTCGATACTGGGCTCCATCCTCACCGGTGTCGCGCTGGGGCTGGTGGAAGGTTTAACCAAAGTGTTTTACCCCGAGGCTTCAAGCATCGTGGTGTTCGTCATCATGGCGATTGTGTTGATGATTCGTCCTGCGGGATTGTTCGGGAAAGAAGCATGATGCGCACCGAAAGACTGGCGCACTTGGCGCTGTGGCTGGGTTTGGCCTTATTGGTGGCCGCGCCCTTTATTGGCCTATACCCGATTTTCATGATGAAGGCGCTTTGCTATGCGATCTTTGCCATGGCCTTCAATTTACTCATGGGGTTTACCGGGCTGCTGTCATTTGGCCATGCCGCTTACTTTGGTGCCGCAGCCTACGCCACTGGCTGGCTGGTGCGCTCGACGGGCCTTACGCCTGAATTAGGCGTGATCGCCGGTACGGCTGTGGCGGCAGTGCTGGGTCTGGGTATTGGTCTGATCGCCATTCGCCGCCAAGGCATTTACTTCGCCATGGTGACGCTGGCCATGGCGCAGATGGTGTATTTCGTATTCCTCCAAGCCCCGTTTACCGGTGGTGAAGACGGCTTGCAAGGTGTTCCGCGGGGCAATTTGTTCGGATTCATTTCCCTACAAAGCGATCTGGTGCTTTACTTTGTGGTGCTGACGGTGTTTGTGGCAGTTTTCTTGTTTGTTATCCGAGTGGTGCATTCCCCTTACGGACAGGTGCTCAAGGCCATTCGCGAAAACGAGCCACGCGCTATTTCACTGGGCTACGACGTGGACCGTTACAAGCTGTTGGCCTTTGTACTTTCCACTGCACTGGCTGGGCTGGCCGGCTCCATGAAAACATTGGTCCTAGGTTTTGTCACATTGAATGACGCGCACTGGTCACTTTCTGGCGAAGTCATCTTAATGACGCTATTGGGCGGTTTAACGACCTTTGCTGGCCCCGTGTTGGGCGCATTCACCATCATCGGCTTACAGAACTTCCTGGCAGACCAAGTGGGCTCGTGGATCAACGTCATCATCGGCGTGATTTTTGTTGTCTGCGTGGTGGCGTTCCGTCGTGGCTTTGTGGGTGAACTCAAGGCCTGGCAGCTCAAGCGCAGCAAGACTTAAGACCCGTGGTGTTGCCGAGTCTCCAGCATGCCCTGCGTCAACGTGCCTTTGTTCAAGTACGCCCGCGCAATAGGTTCCAGCGCAGCGGCGTGAATACCTAGCGCCGCCAAACCCAAATGGGTGCCGGTGGCGATGTTGGCGGTTTTCATGGAATCGAGGTTATCGCGACTCATTAGCGGTGCGCCTGGGGCGCATTCCATGGCCAGGGCCTGCACGCGGCCGGCCCAATCTGGCAGTGGCAGCACGGGGCGGCCTCGGCCTTCATTCACACCAGCCCACACCCCTGCGTTGTGCACCAACTGCGCCAGCGTAAACACCTCAGGCCCGCACAGCTCAAAGATGTGGGCTGCGGCCACATTGGCAGGCTGGTGGCTGCCGCTGTAGCGCAGGCTGTGCACCACCGCATTGGCTACGTCTTGCACCCACACAGGCTGGAACTTGGCGTTGGCGCCAGCCAAAGGCATCAACGGGAAAATGCGCTGCAACTTGGCGAACAGATTAAGAAACTTGTCCTGCGCACCAAAGATCACGCTGGGGCGCAGCACGGTGACGTCAAAGGGCCATGGAGCGCCCGCAGGCCTGAGCAGCAGCGCCTCCCCCCGGCTCTTGCTGCGCAAGTAACGGGAGGGCGGTGCGTCAGGGTGCTTTTCATCTGCCCCCAGGGCGCTGATATGCACCAGTTGGTTGATGCCTGCAGAAGCACTGGCGCGCGCCAGTTTGGCGGTTAGCGCCACATGGGTTTTATCGAAGGCAGCCTCATTGCCGTGCAGTATGGCGACCAAATTCACCACCGCCTCGTGGCCCGCCAATTCACGGGCCAGCGCCTGCTCGTCGTGCACATTCATCTCCAGCACCGTCAAGCCGGGCAAATGCATGATGCCTTTGGCGTTGATACGCCTGCGCGTGGGCACCGTGACGTGCCAGCCAGCACGCACCAATTTTTCGCAAACATGGCTACCCACAAAACCAGTGCCGCCCAGAACAAAAATATTTTTCATAGGGACAATGTAGCGGTTTGGACCCGGATGCTGTGTGCGCTAACGCAATGTCCGTTACAGCACGACGGGTTCAGGCTCCAGCAAGATGCCAAAACGCTCGTACACGCTGGTTTGTATGGCCTTCGCCAGCGTCATGACTTCGCCGCCCGTAGCACCAACGCCCCCGTTACCAGCAGTCCCGGCACCGCGGTTGACCAGCACCAGTGCCTGCTTTTCATACACCCCGGCCTGACCGATGGACTTGCCTCTCCAACCACACGAATCAATCAGCCAGCCTGCGGCCAGCTTGACCGAGCCATCGCTCATGCGGTAATGCACCACCTTGGGGTCGCGGGCGATGATGTCCACGCATTGCTCGGTGGTAACCGTGGGATTTTTAAAAAAACTGCCTGCGTTGCCGATCACGTCCGGGTCAGGGAGCTTGGCCCTGCGAATGGCGCACACCCAGTCAAACAACTGGCGCGCCGTGGGCTGGGTGCAGGCGTGCTCGGTCATTTTTTTCTCAATATCGGCGTAGCCCATTACGGGCTTCCAAGCCTTGGGTAAGGCAAACCGCACCCGGGTGATCAGTGCCCGGTCTTTTAGGCCCAAACTGGGTTGGGTGATGTCGCCTGTGGCGCCCATGGAAATAACACCACCGCGTTTGAAGACCGAATCACGGTAGCCAAACGCGCATTGCGCCGCGTTCAGGGTAAAAATCTGGCCAGTTTGCAGATCGATAGCGTCCAGCGACTCAAAGCGGTCTTGCAACTCGACACCGTAAGCTCCAATGTTTTGCACTGGCGATGCACCCACCGTGCCGGGAATGAGTGCCATATTTTCCAAGCCTGGATAGCCATGGTCCAGTGTCCAGGCCACCAAGTCGTGCCAGTTTTCGCCCGCACCGGCTTCTACAATGAAGTGCTTGGCGGTCTCCGACAGCAGGCGCATGCCTTTGATTTCGACCTTTAGCACCAGCGGCCTCACGTCACCCGTGAGCACCAGATTGCTGCCACCCCCCAGCATAAATTTGGGCATAGGGGCCCATTGCGGGTCGGTCAGCAGGGCTTGCACGTCGGCTTCGCTGCGAATGCGCACCAAGTGGTGGGCTTTAGCCACGATGCGGAAGGTGTTGTAGGCTTGGAGGGGGACGTTGTTCTCGACTAACATGACGGGATTGTCTCACTGCCTTTTACGAGTATTTTCATGCCCTCTTTCGACACCGTTTGCGAACCCAACCTCCCCGAAGTAAAAAATGGGGTGGACAACACCGCCAAAGAAATTGCCACCCGCTTCGATTTCAAGGGCACATCCGCAAGCATTGAAATCAAGGATAAAGAGATCACCCTGATTGGCGATGCAGACTTTCAGCTCGACCAGATCAAAGACGTGCTCAACAACAAGCTGACCAAACGCGGCGTGGATGTGCGTTTTTTGGATCTGGGCGATGTGCAAAAAATTGGCGGTGACAAGGTTAAACAAGTCATTAAAGTACGCAACGGCATTGAGACCGAAGTATCTAAAAAAATCCAGCGTTTAATTAAAGACAGCAAAATCAAAGTACAAGCCGCCATACAGGGCGACGCCGTGCGTGTCACGGGTGCCAAGCGCGACGACCTGCAGGCCGCCATGGCCTTGATAAAAAAAGACGTGCTGGACGTACCCATCAGCTTTAACAACTTCCGCGACTAAGAAGCCAAGAAACGAATGTTGCACGCTGCCCTGCTCTTGTTAGCAACCGGTCTACTAACCCCGATTGCAATGGCCCAAACCGTAGGCCTGTCGGGCATGCTGGGCAGCAAGGCACTCCTTATTGTGGACGGCGGCACACCCAAAGGCGTGGCAGTGGGTGAGACGCACATGGGCGTTAAAGTCGTGTCTACCGAAGGGAATGTGGCGGTGCTAGAAATCGCAGGCAAACAGCATTCGCTGCGTGTAGGCGATGCCCCGGCCAGTGTGGGCGGCGGCGGCGCAACAGGGGCGAGTGGAAACAAAATTGTGCTTCCCGTAGGCACGGGAGGCCATTTTTACGCCACCGGTCAAATTAACGGCCGCACAGTGCAGATGCTGGTCGATACAGGTGCGACCGGCGTAGCCATCAGCGCGGCAGATGCTGACCGCATGGGCATCGACTACAAAGCAGGCCGCCCCATGCAGGCCAGCACCGCCAATGGCGTCATCAACGGATGGCGCGTCAAATTGGCTTCGGTGCAGGTTGGCGATGTCATCGTGCGCGAAGTCGATGCGGCGGTCACCAGTGGCTCCATGCCTTACGTACTGCTGGGCAACAGCTTTTTAACTCGGTTTCAAATGACACGCACCAACGACCAAATGGTGCTGGAAAAACGCTACTAGCCTCACCTCTTATGAACGTACGCGACGAAAACGAATACGAAGACTTGCTGGCCGAATGGTCTGACCTGGAGTCGGGCATAGGCGTGGTGCTTCGTAACCCGGACACAGCGCAGCAATTTGTTGCCCGTGTACTGCAATACGACCGCTGGATGCAAGGCCTGCTGCAGCGTGACCCAGATGTCGGCCTGTACTTACTGTTTCAATTAGCGGGCCATTCGGCTGTGGGCTACAGCGCCTCGCATGCTTTGGTATGCGCCGTATTGTGCCAACTGATGGCCAAAGAGTTGGGGCTACTGCCCACAGAGCGGGACAGTTTGGTGCGGGCTGCCTTCACTATGAATGTGGCTATGACAGCCATGCAAGACGTGCTGGCCAACCAAACCGACAGACCCAGCCCAGAACAACAAGACATGATTCGCACCCATGCAGTCAAAGCCGGCGCGCTGCTGGGCAATTTGGGGGTGCAAGACGAAAAATGGCTTGCAATAGTGTCCATGCACCACGACGAATCGCTTGAGCATGTCGGGTTGAATCAGCTGACCCCATCACAGCGTCTGACGCGGATTTTAAAAATGGTGGACCGCTACGCTGCCATGATTAGCCCGCGTATGACGCGTGCCGGGCGCACTGCTACAGAATCGGCTCGCTCAATCATGGCCAGCGCTGCCAACCAAACTGATGAAATTGCCCACGCTTTGGTGAAAGTAGTGGGCATGTGTCCGCCTGGAACATTTGTACGGCTTGACACTGCTGAAGTGGCCGTGGTGGTTAAGCGCAGCAGCCAACCCAACCAACCACTGGTGGCGATTGTGACAAACGCAGAAGGCGAACTGCTGCGAATTCCACGCCTGCACGCTACTGCGCAGGCCTACCCACGCATCAAGCAAGCGTTGGGCTCAGGTGTAGTGCACGCCCCGCTCAGCCACTACTTCATTTTGCAAATGAGCAGCCACATGAAGGCTGAGGTCTAGCTTTTTTTCTTGCCCAAGCGAGATTCGGTGCCCTTGATCAAGCGCGAAATATTTTCAGCGTGTCGCCACATCAGCAGCACAGACATCACCACCACTGCTACGAAAATCCACCGATCCAGGTACCACGCAGCACCGTCACCGAAGGCGTAATAAACCGGCGCGAACAATGCTGCCATCAGCGACGCCAATGACGAATAGCGAAAAAAGTAGGCTACGATGAGCCACGTAAGCATGGTGCCCAGCCCCAGCCAACCGCTGATGCCCAACAAAACGCCCAAGGCTGTGGCTACGCCCTTGCCGCCAATGAAACGAAAAAACACGGGGAACAAGTGTCCCAAAAACGCAGCCAAACCCACCAACGCCACGGTTCCGTCCTCCAGCCCATAGGGTTGGCCATACCACCTGACCAACACCACCGGCAGCCAGCCCTTCAGCGCGTCGAGTAGCAGCGTGACTATCGCTGCAGCCTTGTTACCTGAGCGCAACACGTTAGTAGCACCAGGATTTTTGCTGCCGAAGGTGCGCGGGTCATTCAACCCCATCGCCTTACTCACAATCACGGCAAACGAAAGCGAGCCTACCAGGTACGCAATCAACGTGGCGAGTGCGGGATAAAAGTCAACCATTGAATTCAAAACAAAACTCCTTCAGTTTTCCAAAGCGCACTGTACTGCCTTTGCGCCTAGCAATTGCATGAAAAGAGTTTTGACCAACGTACTCTAGATACTTGCAGGAGTGCTCGGTATATTCAACCCAACGCACGTGGAGTCGTTAGTCTGTACAGACTCGCTTTCACCCTCAGTGGGAGCCAGGGTTTAAACCGCCGGATCGCGCATTTCCCAGCGAATGGCATCAATCTGTTTGAGCACTTCGGGCGACAGCATGGTGCCCCAGGCGTTCAGGTTTTCGTCCAGCTGCGCCACCGATGTC
>JBEGPS010000150.1:0-7751 GCA_041181325.1 Pseudomonadota bacterium | reverse complement strand
ATCTCGGCCATCATTGACAGCTCAGTATCGCCTCGGGTGGCAAATTGTGGGCGCATGCGCTTGGGGTCTAGCACGCCGGACTTTTCCATCACGTAGCGGCGCTGAATACCCGAGGCTTTTTCGATGAACTCCACATTCGAATCGGTCAGTGCCACGTGCGTACCGGCAGCGATCTCCTGCGCATGGGCGGCGTTTTCCAGCGCTGCATACTGGTTATAGGCCGCCACCAATTCAGCGTTGCTGATGATTTCTGGTGGGGTAAACAGGCCCGTGCTGCTAATGGCTACGCGGTGCATCATTGGTTCAATGCCATGGAGTTTCCTCGTGACGATTCTGGTGGAGGCTGTTAGGCCAGATTGCGCAGCCGCATGAGGGTGAGCTGCAAAAGCCGAGCATCCGAGCTGGCACGGTGGCGTTGTGCCCCACGCTCATTGCTGATTTCGGCTTTGACGGTGTGCCAACGGTCAGCCTCGCCTTCGCTTAATAGGCGGCGCAGATTTTCCAATCGAAAGCTAGGTGCCATTTCAGCCACCTCGTACAGGGCGCCCAGCCAGGTGTAGTCGTTGGCCCAGCCATCTGAGTACACGGTTTGGCCTCGCAGTTCAGCGTTGAGTTTTTGCGCCACTTCTGTTGCTCCCAGGCCCCGCTGAACTATCAGTTCGCGGGGGATGTGGTGGATAGAGGCGGCTTGCTCATCCCAGTGCGTCCAGTCGTTCTCGGGCTTGATGAGCGTGCAAAACGTGTGCCCGTTAGGGAGCACATAGCCCACCTCGATGGGGTAGCTGTTGCGCCCGAACCCGGATGCCTCGATGTCGAGCACCGTAGGGGCATACAAGGGTATTTTTTGGGCATGTGACATGGCTGTTAAATTATGACGCATGAGCAGCAGCCTATTAGCCTTGATTGACGACATCGCCACCATTCTTGATGACGTGGCACTTCTAACCAAATTGGCTGCAAAAAAAACTGCCGGTGTGCTGGGTGATGATCTCGCACTCAATGCCCAGCAGGTCGCCGGTGTTAGAGCTGACCGGGAGCTGCCCGTCGTTTGGGCGGTATGTAAAGGCTCTTTTGTCAATAAGCTCATATTGGTTCCTGCTGCCCTGCTCATAAGCCTGTTCATTCCTTGGGCCGTGACGCCTTTGCTGATGCTGGGTGGTCTGTACTTGTGTTTTGAGGGGTTCGAGAAAGTTGCCCACAAAGTGCTGCATGCAAAAGAAGCTGACCAAGCCCATGAAGACGCGTTGCTGCGTGCACTAAGCGATCTTTCAGTGGACATGCTGGCATTGGAGCGCGACAAGATTAAAGGCGCGGTGCGGACCGACTTTGTGTTGTCAGCTGAGATCATTGCCATCACTTTAGGCACGGTTCAAACGAGTCCGTGGATGACGCAGCTCACGGTACTTAGCGGCATCGCATTGATCATGACCATCGGCGTGTACGGCATCGTCGCAGGTATTGTGAAAATTGACGATGTGGGCTTGCACCTTAGCCGCCTGCCAGGCACAGGTACAGGTACACCGGCGCTGCGCGCCTTGGGCAGGGGCTTGTTGGTGGGTGCGCCGTGGTTGATGAAAGCCCTGTCGGTAGTGGGCACAGCAGCTATGTTTTTGGTGGGTGGGGGCATCCTCATGCATGGCTTGCCGTGGCTGCACCACTGGGTAGAGGCAGTCAATGTGCCGCTGTTGCCCGATTTGGTAGTGGGTGTGGTGGCCGGTGCGCTGGCGCTGTTGATGGTTGTGGGGTGGCAAAATACCAGTGCCACTTTTAAGTCTAAATAGCCTCTAGCCCTTATGCAGATTGCGCAAGCAGCTCCTAAATCTATAGCAACTGGCGTGGTGCTTTCCATGTTGGGCGCCGTCGCGTTCAGCGGCAAAGCCATCATCGTCAAGCTGGCCTACCGCTATCACGTGGATGCGGTCACCGTCATCATGTTTCGCATGCTGTTTGCGTTGCCATTCTTCCTGGCCATTGTGTGGTGGACCAGCCAGCCCCGCCGGGGTGTGGCGGTGGTTCCGCTGACGGGAAAAGACTGGTGGGGCATCGTGGGCCTGGGCGTTACGGGCTATTACCTGGCCAGCTTTTTGGACTTTGCGGGGCTGCAGTACATCAGCGCGTCGCTGGAGCGTTTAATTTTGTACTTGAACCCCACGTTGGTGCTGCTGATGGGCTGGGGCCTGTATGGGAGGCGCATCAACGCACTTCAGGCTCTTGGCATGGCTATTAGCTACAGTGGCGTTTTGTTGGTGTTTGGGCATGAGGTGTCGCTCTCGGGTAGCGATGCGCCCTTGGGTGCTACGCTGGTGCTGGGCAGCGCCGTGGCCTATGCGGTTTATCTGGTGTATAGCGGCGAGATGGTGCGCCGCTTGGGTTCGTTGCGGTTGGTGGGGCTGGCCACCAGCGTGGCGTGTGTGCTGTGTATTGCGCAGTTTGTGGTGCTGCGGCCCATCAGCTCTGCATGGGCTGTGGCGCCGGAGGTAATTTGGCTCTCCATGCTCAACGCCACAGCGTGCACCGTCATACCCGTGCTGCTGGTGATGATGTCGATTGAGCGCATTGGCTCGGGGCTGGCGGCCCAGTCGGGCATGGTGGGGCCCATGTCCACCATCCTGATGGGGGTGCTGATTTTGGGCGAATCGTTCACCGGCTGGGTGGTGGCGGGTACGGTGTTGGTGCTGGCGGGTGTGTTTGTTGTCACCCGCTCGCGGTGAAATAACTTCAAAGGGTAAGTCTATGGATTTGGGAATCAAAGGTAAGTGGGCGTTGGTGTGCGGGGCCAGCAAAGGGCTGGGCCTGGGTTGTGCGCAAGCGCTGGTGCAAGAGGGTGTGAACGTGCTGATGGTGGCGCGTGGCCGTGAAGCGCTGGAGCAATCTGCTACACAATTAATAGCTGACTACGCAAAGCACACGGGCGCTAGCGTGCTTTTTTGTGCCCAAGATATCACCACCGAGGCAGGACGTGCAGCGGTGTTTGCCATGCGTGCTGACTTTGACATGGTGGTGACCAACGCAGGCGGCCCACCCACCGGTAACTTTCGCGATTGGGACCGCGATGCCTGGATCAAGGCGGTAGACGCCAACATGCTCACCCCTATCGAATTGATCAAAGCCACGGTGGACGGCATGGCCGCGCGCGGGTTCGGGCGCATTGTGAACATCACTTCCAGCGCGGTGAAGTCGCCTATCGACATATTGGGTTTGTCCAACGGGGCGCGCAGTGGGTTGACCGGGTTTGTGGCGGGCGTGGCCCGCAGCAGTTTGGCCGCCAAAGGTGTGACCATTAACAACCTGCTGCCCGGCGCGTTTGACACCGATCGCTTGAAAAGCAACTTTGCGGTCAATGCAAGCAAATCAGGCCAATCGGTAGAGGCCATTGCCGACGTGCGGCGCAAAGGCATTCCGGCCCAGCGTTTTGGCACGCCGCAAGAGTTTGGCCAGGTGTGTGCCTTCTTGTGCAGCCAACAGGCAGGCTACATGACCGGGCAAAACGTGCTGATGGATGGCGGGGCTTTTCCAGGCACGTTTTAGTCCGGCACCTTTTAGCGTGGTGGCCTGCGCTATTTGCGCGACGACAGCACAATGCCCGCCACGATCAGCACAAACGCTGCTGCGTGGTAGGCACGGGGCATGTCGCCCAGCAACAGCGCTGACAGCAGGGCCGCAAACAGCGGCGTAAGGTTGGAAAAAAACGCAGCCACCGCAGGGCCCGCGCGCCCAATGCCTGCGCCCCAGCAGCGGTAGGCAATCAGGGCAGGGCCCACCGCCACAAACAGCAGCGCACAGGCCACCGTGCGGTTCCACTGCATGTGCGCATCGGTCAGGGCCCATTCGCCCCCGGCCAGCAGGCCAGACCAAACGAGCCCAAACACAATTTGCGCCATCAAAAATGCCGCCCAATCGCTGCGAATAGCGGCAGGGTCTTTGCCACTTTCTGAGAGCATCCAGCTGTAAAACGCCCACACTGCAGCGGCAATCAAGATATACACATCGCCCGCCACGAGCCGCACCTGCAGCAGCAAATCCCACTGCCCGCGCGACAGTACCACCAGCACCCCGGCAATCGAAAAGGCGGCACCTACCAGTTGGCGAGGTTGAATCGTCGCACCAAAGAACATACGCCCGACCAACAGCATCCACACCGGGCCGCTGGACGCTACCAAGGTCACATTCAGTGGCGTAGACGTGTGCAAGGCCAAATATTGAAAAGCGTTATAGAGGCCCACGCTAAACAGCCCCATCAGTGAAAACCTGCGCCAGTTCGGCCAAATGGCGCTCTTGGGCGACAGCACCTGCCCGGCCAGCGGTAACAGCAACACAAATGCAATAGCCCAGCGCAGAAAGTTCAGCGTCATGGGCGGCACCATGGTGTTGACCATACGGCCCACCACCGCGTTGCCCGCCCACATCAGCGGTGCAATCACCAACAGTGCAATGGTGGAGGGGGTAAGGCGTTGCGTCATACCCGGCACTGTACCAAGCGCAGTCGCCCCCGGCACACGCCACGGGCAATTTCATGGCACCATGTCGACCCGACAAAAACGCTTTTTTGAAAAGACCCCCATGAACCAAGTAAGCCAAGTGACTTCCCGCGCGATCCACATCTCCCAACACGGCGGGCCTGAACAACTCACGCTCGTGCAAGTCACCGTGGGCGAGCCTGGCCCCGGTGAAATCCGCATCCGCCACCACGCTGTGGGGTTGAACTTTATCGATGTGTACCAGCGCACCGGTCTGTACCCCATGCAATTGCCCGTGCAACTGGGCATGGAAGCAGCAGGCGTGGTGGAAGCCGTGGGGGCCGGCGTGACCCACTTGCAAGTGGGCGACCGCGCCGCCTACGCCAGTCAGCCCCCCGGCAGCTACTGCGAAGTGCGCGTTATGCCGGCCAAATGCGTGTGCAAGCTACCCGACGCTATTTCGTTTGACACGGGCGCTGCCATGATGCTCAAGGGCCTGACTGCGCAGTACTTGCTTAAGCGCACGTTGCCACAGGGCGGCTTGAACCCCGGCGACTTTGTGTTGTTTCATGCTGCCGCAGGCGGTGTTGGCCTGATTGCATGCCAGTGGGCCAAGGCCTTGGGCTTGCGCCTGATTGGCACTGCTGGTTCGGATGAAAAGTGTGCGCTAGCCCTCGCCAACGGTGCGGAGTTTGCTATCAATTACGCAGCAGAAGACTTTTTGGCGCGGGTGAAAGACATCACCGGCGGCAAGGGCGTGAAGGTGGTGTACGACTCGGTGGGCAAAGATACCTGGGACAAGTCCCTGGACTGCCTGGCCCCGTTTGGCCTGATGGCCAGCTTTGGCAATGCGTCCGGCCCGGTGGCCCCGTTTGCGCCCGGCATTCTCGGCCCCAAGGGCTCCATTTATTTGACGCGCCAAACCCTGTTTACCCACATCGCCACCCGCGAGAGCACGCAAGCTATGGCAGACGATTTGTTTGACGTGGTGGTTAGCGGCAAGGTGAAAATTCACATCGAGCAGCGCTTCAAACTCGAAGACGTACAAGAGGCCCACCGCGCGCTGGAAGCCCGCAAAACCACGGGCTGCACTGTTTTGACGCTGTAAGCGCCTGAACTGGCGAGTGCGCTAAAACAGGAAACCTGCCGACAAGACCTGCTCTGACATCCAGATGGTCTGGTCAGCAGAGCCCTGGTACACCGGCACATTGCGCAACACGCCATAGGCCACCTTGGATGTCAGCTCCAAGAACATTGACTTGTAAACCCGGTAGCGAACACCCACTTCGACACCGGCGGTCAAGCCATTGATCTGCCACCAGTCGTTACTCTTGAAGCAGCAGATATTCTCATTTTTGGGGCCCACGCCGTTGGGCTGACCGAACACCGAGACGTCCGCATGGGGTAACAAAATACCCGCGCCTGCGCGACTGATGAGCTGCAACTGGCCCTGCTTGTTTTGTGGCCCGGTCAGGTGGTGCAGCCACACTGCATTCACCATGATGTGGTTCAGCCCATTGTGCAGCGCATAGTCAAAATTCTGCTTGGTCAGCGTCATGTTGGCGGGGGCAGGCAGGCCGTTGATGGTGCCGGACGCCGCGACAGTCTGGCCAAAATCGGCGTTGTATTTGCTATGGTCGATGGACAGCTCAATCGCAAACGTCTTCTCAGGATTTAAAAACTTGCCGATGCGCACGTTTTCTTGTGGGTTGGTGAAGTCAAAATTCACCAGTGAGCTCAGAGTGTCTTGAACGCTGGACGGAAAGTCGCTACCCGTAACCTTGTGTAGTGTGAAATCGTTGCCCAAACCCGGCTGCGAGATGTGGATGTCCGAAGGCGCATACTGCTGGCGGCTGTAGCCCCAAGAGAAATACCAGTCGTCTTTTTTGTTAATGGCGCGGTCGAAATTGGCGCTGGTGGCGTCCGGCGTGGCTTGCGGTGTTGCCCTTGGTTCTGCAGGCTTGGCAGACTCAACTGCAGGTTCAACGTTGTTCTGGGCCAGCACCACAGAGCAAGGGGCCAGCGCGACGATGGCCGCATAGAGAAGGTGCTTGGTGAACGATGTTTTCATGGTGTGCAGATATGCCAAGTTCAGATGTAAATCTCAGAGCCGGTGATTTTCTCACCCTCTGAATATCGCAGTTTGCCCAATATCAAATAACTGGCTGCAAATGTCGGTGCGCCAAAGGTCGTTGCCCACCCCGGCTGCGCAACCCCCGCAAAAGAAGTGGCGCCTTAGCTCCTCTTCACCCTCAACAACTCATCCAAAATCAAACAAGCCGCACCCACAGAAATAGCGCTATCCGCCACATTGAAAGCCGGAAAATGCATCCCCGCCCAATGAAAATCCAAAAAGTCCACCACATAGCCATACATCACTCGGTCAGCTACGTTGCCAATGGCCCCGCCCAAAATGCACGCCATAGCAAAGCAAAACAGCTTTTGTCCTGCATGCTTTTTTAGCATCCAGACAATTGCCACTGCGGCTACCAGGCCCAGCGCGGTGAAAAACCAGCGTTGCCAGCCCGAAGCTCCGGCCAAAAATGAGAATGCCGCCCCGTGGTTGTGCACCCGCACGATGTTGAAAAAGCCGGTCACCCAGGTGCTGTCACCCAGGTGGTAATAGCCCACGATCAGCACCTTGGTGAACTGGTCGGCCAGCAGCAAAATGAACGCCAGGCCCAGCCACAGCAGCATGCCGCCGGAGCTGGACCGCATCGGCTTGTTGGAGAATTTGCCCGAAAACTTGGGAGCGCGCGCCATCAAGCAAACATCCGTGTTTCGCCTGCGCCGGTCAAGTTGCTCACACAACGGCCACAAATGGTGGGGTGGGCAGCGTCTGCGCCCACATCGTCTGTGTAGTGCCAGCAGCGCTCACATTTAATGCTATTTGTGACACTAGCCCCCGTCGATAGTGCATCACCAGCTACTAAAGTAATAGCAGACGTGATGAACACAAACTTCAAATCACCCCTTAAGCTGGCCAGCATGGCGTAGTCGTCTTCCGCCACAGTGAGCGTGACCTCGGCTTGCAGCGACGCGCCCAGCTTGCCATCGGCACGCAGCACTTCAATGTCTTTGTTCACCAGCTCACGGAGCTCGCGGATGCGGGCCCACTTGCGCAGCAGCGACTCATCAGGTGCATTCAAAGCCACGTAGCCATCCATAAAAATCGACAGCTGGGTTGCAGCAGGCGTCTTGCTTTCGGTACCCAACACCGCCCAAGCCTCTTCGGCGGTAAAGCTCAGGAAGGGGGCCATCCAGCGCAGCATGGCCTGGGTGATGGTCCACAGC
>JBEGPS010000149.1:0-2670 GCA_041181325.1 Pseudomonadota bacterium | reverse complement strand
TGCTGCGTTTTTGAACTGCAGTTTGCACGTTGGTGAGCAACACGTCGCGGGCCAATGTGGACTTGCCAGAGCCGCTGACACCGGTGATGGCGACCAAACGCTTCAGCGGCACGTGGGCGGTTACGTTGTGCAGGTTGTGTAGGGTGGCGTTGGTAACGGTGAGCCATTCAATCTTTGGTTTTGCCACTTGCTCTCCATTGGCTGTGCTCGCAGCGACAGGCAACCCGGCGGGTTCCTTCGACGCGTAGCTAATGTCGTCACCCGCCGGGTTGCCTGCCGTTGCTGCGACGGACATTTGGGCGGAGCGATTGGCCGCCAATGCGGCGTATTCGGCGGCAACTTTGGCGCGTTCAGTAAGTTCGGTGTTGGCAGCAGCGCTGTCCAGAATGCGGGCCGCTTCAACGGCTGCTTTCGCAGCCTTGGCACTGAGCTTTTTGGGAGGTTTGACACTCATATTCGTGGCGGAGGTGCTTGCGCCGGAAGCCGATTTCGAGCTTGCCGCGGGAGCGTATGAGGCGCCCGGCGTAAGCGCCTCCGCCGCATCGAGCACCAATGTCTCCTCAAACGAAACCATCCCTCGACGCAGAGCCAAAGGATGCTTCATCGCATGCAACAAGTACCGCCCGGTTTGCGATTCAGGCGCAGCCTGCACATCAGCCACCGACCCCTGCGCGACCAAACGGCCACCCCGCTTGCCAGCGCTAGGCCCAATGTCGATGATGTGGTCCGCTGCGCGAATGGTGTCTTCATCGTGCTCCACCACCACCAGCGTGTTGCCCTTGTCGCTCAAGGTTTGCAATGCGCCCAGCAAGATTTTGTTGTCCCGCGCATGCAGGCCGATGGTGGGCTCGTCCAGCACGTAGCACACGCCCTGCAGGTTGCTGCCCAGCTGCGCTGCCAAGCGAATGCGCTGTGCCTCACCGCCGCTCAGTGTGGGCGCACCACGGTCCAGCGTGAGGTAGCCCAGGCCTACTTCCTCCAGAAACTCCAGGCGGCTTTTGATTTCGGGAATCAGGTCGCGCGCAATGTCGTTTTCGCGCTGGGTCAAGCGGCCCATTGCTTGCAAAGTCTCAACCCACTTGCGGATGTCGGTCACGCTGAGTTGGGCCAGCGCAGTGATGGCAATGCCGTCTACTGCGGCGGTAGCATCTAGGCCCTCACTGGCATCACTTGCAATTTGAAAGCCAAACCGCACAGCGCGTGCTGTGGCATTCAGGCGCGTGCCCTTGCAAGTTGGGCAGGTGGTGTCGACCAAGTCTTCAATATCAGCCTCTGCAAAAGTTTGCTCCCGGCCCTTGTTGTCGTCATCTTTGACCGAGTCGTCAAACACTTTGCGCTGTTCTTTGGTCAACGCCACGCCGGTGCCTACACAGTCTGGGCACCAGCCGTGCTTGCTGTTGTAGGAGAACAAACGTGGGTCTAGCTCGGCATACGAGGTGGAACACACTGGGCAGGCACGCTTGGTGGAAAACACCTGCACTTTGCCAATGCCGGCTGCAGAGTCGCCCGCCGCCATGGCATCACGCAGGCTGCTGATATCGCTCAACACGTAAACCAAGCCTTTGCCATGCGTAAGTGCATTAGTCAAAGCTTGGCGCAACGCAGATTCGTTGGCGGGCGTGACATCCAGGCTGGCAACAGGTAGCTCGATGTTGTGCTCTTTAAATCGGTCAATACGCGGAAAGCCGGTGGTGGGCAAAAAGTTGCCATCCACGCGCAGGTGGGTGTAGCCACGCGGGCGCGCCCAATCGGCCAGCTCGGTGTAAACACCCTTGCGCCCCTGCACCAGCGGCGCGAGCAAGCCGATGTGTTGACCCCGGTAGTTTTTAAGCAGCTGTGCGGCAATACTGTCAGCCGACTGCGGCTGCACCGCCGCACCGTCCTTGTAGCAATGCTGCGTGCCCAGCTTGACATACAGCAGGCGCAAGAAGTGCCACACCTCGGTGGTGGTGCCTACAGTGGACTTGCGCCCGCCCCGGCTTAGGCGCTGCTCGATCGCCACAGTAGGCGGAATGCCGTACACCGCATCCACCTCGGGCCTGCCAGCAGGCTGAACAATACTGCGCGCATAGGCGTTGAGCGACTCCAGGTAGCGGCGCTGGCCTTCGTTGAACAGAATGTCGAAGGCCAAGGTGGACTTGCCAGAGCCGGATACGCCGGTGACCACGCTGAACTTGCCGCGAGGAATGTCCACTGACAGCGACTTGAGGTTGTGCTCTTTGGCGTTCACGATGCGGATGGAGTCCGATGCGTCGATACCGATGGCGAGCCCGCCCCCGGAGGCGGATGGGCTTGCGCCCGATACCGATTTGCTACTCGCAAAGCTGTTTTGTGAGGCACCGGGCGTAAGCCCATCTGCCGCAGCGAGCAGAGAGTACACAGCCAAAGGCTCTGCGACCTCGTGCACCACGCCCATCGCAGCGGCGTAGTCGCGCAGCGCTTTGCCGGTGTGCGATGTGGAATGCAGCATCACATCTTCTGGCGTGCCGTGAGCTACCACTTCGCCACCCGAATCGCCCCCTTCAGGCCCCAAATCAATCAACCAGTCTGAGGCGCGAATCACATCGAGATTGTGTTCAATCACCACCAGCGAATGGCCCGCGTCCAGCAGCTTGCGCAGTGCGCGCATGAGCTTGGCGATATCGTCAAAGTGCAGGCCGGTGGTGGGTT
>JBEGPS010000148.1:0-6677 GCA_041181325.1 Pseudomonadota bacterium | reverse complement strand
TGAGCAGCGCTTCGTCGCCGCTGATATGGGCCATGATGCGCAACTCAATCTGGCTGTAATCGGCGCTGGCAATCACGCTGCCCGCCGGGGCCACAAAGGCCTCGCGTACGCGCCTGCCCTCAGGCGTGCGGATGGGAATATTTTGCAGATTGGGGTCGTTGCTGCTCAAGCGCCCAGTTACCGCCACGGCCTGCGCGTAGTGGGTGTGTACGCGGCCTGTGCGCGGCAGCGCCAACAGGGCCAGTTTGTCGGTGTAGGTGCCTTTGAGCTTGGCCAGTCCCCGGTGCTCCAGCAGCTTGGCGGGCAGCGGGTAGTCTTCGGCTAATTTTTCCAGCACTTCTTCATCGGTGCTACGGGCGCCGGTGGCGGTTTTCTTGACCACTGGCATGCCCAGTTTGTCGAAGAAAATTTCGCCCAGTTGCTTGGGGCTGCTCAGGTTGAACGGCTGGCCTGCAATCTCGTAAGCCTCGGTTTCCAGCTGCACAATGCGCTGGCCTAGCTCGTGGCTTTGGTTGGACAGCGTGAGTGCGTCAATCAGCACACCATTGCGCTCAATGCGGTACAGGGCTTCACTGCTGGCAATTTCCAGTTCGTAAACGAACTTGAGCTTGTCGCTGGCTTCAATCAACGGATACAGCGCCAGGTGCACGTCCAGCGTCTGGTCGGCGTCTTCGCTGGCGTACTGCGCGGCCTTGGCTACTTCCACCTGGTTCATGGTGAGCTGGTTCACGCCTTTGCCGCACAGGTCTTCAAAACTGGTGCCGGTACGGCCCAGGTGGCGCAGCGCCAGGCTGCCCAGGCCGTGGGGCTTGTCGGCCTCCAGCACATAGCTTTGCAGCATAGTGTCTTGGGCGTAGCCCTGCACCTCGATGCCGTGGTTGGCAAACACATGGCGGTCGTATTTGATGTGCTGGCCCAGCTTCAAGGCCTTGGGGTCTTGCAGCCACGACTTCAAGCGCGCCAGCACTTCGTCGCGCGGCAATTGATCGGGTGCGCCGGGGTAGTTGTGCGCCACGGGGATGTAGGCGGCCTTACCCGGCTCCACGCTGAAGCTGATACCCACAATCTCGGCGCGCATTTCGTCAAGCGAAGTGGTTTCCGTGTCCAGCGCTGTCAGGGGGGCGGCTTGTAATTTGGAAAGCCAGGCGTCGAAGGCGTCCCAGGTCAGGATGGTGTCGTACTCGACGGTGCTGACGGTGGATGCTGTTGGTGCGGCGACGGATTCGGGTTCGTCGAAGAGGCCAGGGGAAGCCGTTGGTTGGTGTCCGGAACTGGGGTCAGAGCCCGCTTCTCTTCGCTTCGGGGACCCGACCCCAGTTCCTCCATTTCCCAAAGACTTAGCCAGGCCTTTGAAGCCATATTTTTCATAAAAAGAGGCCAGCGCACCCGTGTCCTGTGCGTAAGCAGCTATGGATTCCATAGCAGGCAGACCGGGCAACCAGTCCTGCAAATCGCAATCCGTCTTGATGGTCAGCAGCGAGCGGCCTGTGGGCAACCAGTCCAGTGCCTTGCGCAGGTTCTCGCCCACCACACCGCCGATGTTGGCGGCGTTGTCCACCACGCCCTGCAGCGAGCCGTATTGCTGCAACCACTTCACCGCTGTTTTGGGGCCCACCTTGGCCACACCGGGCACGTTGTCCACGGTGTCACCCACCAGCGTCTGGTAATCCAGCATCAGGCGGGCCGGCACGCCGAATTCTTCTTGCACGCCCGCCAAGTCGCGGCGTTTGCCGTTCATGGTGTCGATGATGGTGATGTGTTCGTCCACCAGCTGCGCCAGATCCTTGTCGCCGCTGCTCACAATGACCTCAATGCCCTGGCGTGCCGCCGTGGCGGCGAGCGTGCCGATCACGTCATCCGCCTCAACACCAGGCACATCCAACACCGTCCAGCCCAACAGCCGCACCACCTCGTGAATCGGCGCAATTTGCGAGCGCAAATCGTCCGGCATGGGGTCCCGGTGGGCTTTGTATTCGGGGTAAATGGCATCCCGGAAGGTGGGGCCTTTGGCGTCAAACACGCAAGCAACATAGTCCGACGGGTACTCCTTGTGCAGGCTGTTCATCATGTTGATCATGATGCGGATAGCCCCGGTTTTTTGCACCGTGCCGTCGGGCAGGGTGATGCTCATGGTCTCACCGCCCGCAAAAAACGCACGGTACAAATAGCTGGAACCATCGACCAGCAGTAGTTTTTTCTTCAATTCGCTCATAAGAAGTATTGTGCCCCCACGCTCCGCTGCTGCGCGGGTCGCTGCCCCCTCAGGGGGCGAATTCGCCTTGGGGTGGCCCGGCGGCGAATTTTTGCTGCGAGAAACCTAGCTGCTGGTGCGGTACTCGGTTGGGCGGCATAAAGGAGGAACGAGCGGCCCCAGGCCGCCGTGGGGGACAGGCGCGTGGGCGGGTACCACGCCTGCCGCGTGTCGCCGAGAAGCAACGCTGCCTCGCCCCACAGCAACGTTGTACTGCGCCCCTACAATTGCCCCATGGCGGTCTACACAGAGGTCTCGTTCGACGAGGCCAACACACTTCTTAGCAGTCTCAAGCTCGGCAACCTTCAGTCCATGGAGGGCTGCTCCGGCGGCATTGAGAACACCAATTACTTCGTCACCACGGACCAGGCACCCTATGTGCTGACCCTGTTTGAGCGGCTGACGTTCGAGCAACTGCCGTTTTATCTGCGGCTGATGAAACACTTGGCGGTGCACGGCATTCCCGTGCCCGACCCCGCTGCCAATTTAGATGGCGATGTGCTGCACAGCCTCAACGCCAAGCCCGCCGCAGTAGTCAACCGCCTGCGCGGCAAAAGCGAGCTTGCCCCCACCGCCGCGCATTGCGCCGCCGTAGGCGACATGCTGGCGCGTATGCACCTCGCGGGCAAAAGCTTTGAGATGCACCAGCCCAATTTGCGCGCCCTGCCCTGGTGGAACGAAACGGTACCCGTGGTGCTGCCCTTTCTCACCCAAGAGCAAGCCGCGCTGATCACCACCGAGCTGGCCTACCAAAACCACATTGCCACGCAAAGCGCCTACGGTGCCTTGCCACGCGGCCCCATCCATGCCGATCTGTTTCGCGACAACGTGATGTTTGCGTCGAAAAGCACGGGCGACGACGGCACTGCGGAACCCAAGCTCACCGGCTTTTTTGACTTTTACTTTGCTGGCGTAGACGCATTGCTGTTTGACATTGCCGTGTGCCTGAACGACTGGTGTATCGACCTGCACACTGGGGCCTCCGATGCTGAGCGCACCTCCGCGTTTTTAGATGCCTACGCCCAAGTACGCCCCTTGCAAGCGCAAGAACGCGCTCTGCTGCCCGCTATGGTGCGGGCCGGCGCACTGCGCTTTTGGTTGTCTCGCCTGTGGGACTTTCACCTGCCACGCGAGGCCGCCATGCTGCAAGCCCACGACCCGACGCACTTTGAGCGCGTGCTGCGCCAACGTATTCAACATCCCTTGACTCTCTCCGAATTACTCCCCGCATGAAACTTCACATCGTCCCAGCCAGCCGTGGCGTGCAATGGGCCAAGCTGGGCATGCGCACTTTCCTCAAGCAACCCCTCGCTCTGACGGGTTTGTTTTTCATGTTCATGGCTTTGATGTCGTTATTGAGCATGGTGCCCATTGTGGGCAATGTGTTGGCGCTGGTGCTGCTGCCCGGTGCAACGCTGGGCTTTATGGCGGCTACGCAAGAGGCGCTGAAGGGCCACTTCCCCAAGCCTGCGATGTTGGCCAGCGCCTTCCTGGCCGGGGCTGAAAAGCGGCGCGCCATGCTGACGCTGGGTGCGATGTACGCAGCTGGCTTTTTGCTCATTTTAGGCATCAGCATGGTGGCTGACGGCGGCAAGTTTGCGCGGCTGTACCTGATAGGCGGTTCTATGTCAGCCGAATTGCTGGAGGCCGGTGACTTTGAGTTAGCAGTGATGCTGTCTATGGTGCTGTACATGCCGTTGTCGCTGATGTTTTGGCATGCCCCTGGACTGGTGCATTGGGATGGCGTGTCTCCCACCAAGAGCATTTTTTTTAGTCTGGTAGCTTGCAAGCGCAATTTCGGCGCTTTTACGGTATTTGGGGTTGTTTGGGTGGGTGTTTTTATAAGCGTCGGCGTAGTTGTCGCATTGATTGCCACAATTTTGGGTAACCCCGAGATGGTGAGCGTGATCATGTTTCCTGCTGCTATGCTGATGGCAGCTATGTTTTTTACGTCCATCTACTTCACGTACCGTGATTGTTTTGACGAAACAACAAACAACTCCATTGGAGATACCCCATGACGCAACACCACCTGCAAGGCCGTACCGAATCTGAAGTGCTTTGGTTCCAGCGCCGAGGCTTTTTGCAGGCTGCCGCCAGCTGGACGGCTATGGGTGGATTTGGCGCAGCACACGCGCAAAGTCGCAGCAACTTGGTGCAACTCACGGGCGACGCCATGGTGAATGGCCGGCGGTTAATGCCAGAGCAATCGATTCAAACAGGCGACGCAATTAGTACCGGGCCCAATTCAACCTTGATTTTCGTGCTCGGCAACTCGGCATTCCATGTGCGACAAAACAGCACGCTGACGGTGGAGCGCGGTATATCGCTTTTTACCGTAAGTGTGCTTCGATTGCTAACAGGCGCGGTGGTAAGTGTGTGGGGCAAGGGCACCAACCGACAAATCGTTACGCCCACCATGACCGCCGGCATACGCGGCACCGGTGTGTACACCGAAATTTTCGCCGACCAGGAAGGCCGCAGTTACTTTTGCAACTGCTATGGCACCGTAGACATGGCTGCGGGCAGCAGCCGCACCACCAGCCAGTCGGAATACCACCAAGCCTACTGGGGCGAAGTCGCTCCCAAGGAAGGCACTAGCCTTACCAAGGCCCGGGCCATCAACCACACCGACGAGGAGCTAGAGTTTTTAGCCCGTTTAACCAATCAACGTACAGCGTGGCAAATCTCAGGCAAAAAAGGCACCAAAAACACGTATGCAGATTAATCTGGCACGAAGTGATCTGTTTCAACGACACACAATATTGGCCGCTGAAATGCACTAGGGCAGCACAGTCAATTTGGCCACGCTGAGTGCCAACCACTTGGTGCCGTGGCGTGGGAAGCTAATTTGGGCGCGGGCATCATTACCCGCCCCCTCCAGTGTCAATACCGTGCCTTCGCCAAATTTGGCATGAAACACCTTTTGCCCTTTGTGCAAGCCAGTAGGGTCTTCTTTGCGCGGCACTTCTTTTTGCGGTGCAGAATAAGTGCCAAATTGGCCCGCAGCCCCCGTGGAGTATGCGTGACCAGCTCCTGAACTTGTAGCACTCCCTCGGTTACCCCAACTGCTGCCAAACCCACCAAAGCCGCCAGCACCGCCACCGCTGGGCATGGGCTGCTGCTTAGGCGTAAGAAATTTCAGGCACGCTTCGGGCAGTTCGTCAAAGAAGCGGCTCTTGAGGTTATAGCGTGTTTGGCCGTGCAGCATGCGGGTTTGGGAGTGGCTCAGGTACAGCCGTTTGCGCGCTCGGGTGATGGCCACATAGGCCAAACGGCGCTCTTCCTCCAGGCCCTCGTGGTCACTCAAAGAATTTTCGTGCGGGAACAGGCCCTCTTCCACACCGGTGATAAACACACAGTCAAACTCCAGCCCCTTGCTGGAGTGCACCGTCATCAATTGAATAGCGTCTTGCCCGGCGGCGGCCATGTTGTCGCCCGCTTCCAAAGCGGCGTGTGTCAAAAAGGCTTGCAAGGGCGACAGGGTTTCACCGGTGTCGCCAAATTCGTCAGGCCCGGCATCCAGCGCCGCACCGCCTAGACCTTGGCTGGCTGGGCTCTGGGTCAATAGCTGTGAGAGGGCCTGCGGGCTACTGACCAGCGGCGTCATGCCTGGCGCTTCGCGACCAAAGCCTTCTTGCATGACAAAGCTTTCGGCTGCGTTGACCAGTTCGTCCAAGTTCTCTACGCGGTCTTCGCCTTCGCGTTCGTTGCGGTAGTGCTCCAGCAGGCCGCTGTGTTCCAGCATCAACTTGATGACGTCTTTGAGGTTAAGGCTCGCGGTTTGCTCACGCAGCACATCCAGCTTGGCCACAAAGCCGCCAATCAGCGCACCGGGGCGGCCACTCAAGGTGCTGACAGCATCGTGCAAAGAACACCCGGTTGCGCGGGCCACGTCTTGCAGTTGCTCAATGCTGCGTGCGCCAATGCCACGCACCGGAAAGTTCACCACCCGCATGAAGCTGGTGTCGTCGTTGGGGTTCTCCAGCAGGCGCAAATAGGCCAGTGCATGCTTGATTTCGGCCCGCTCAAAAAAGCGCAAGCCGCCGTACACGCGGTAGGGAATGGCGGCGTTGAACAGCGCAGTTTCAATCACCCGGCTTTGCGCGTTACTGCGGTACAGCACGGCTATTTCTTTGCGTTCGGTGCCCTCGCGGATGAGTTGCTTCATCTCATCGACCATCCACTGCGCTTCGGCATAGTCGCTCGGGGCCTCGTACACCCGTACGGGCTCGCCCGCGCCCTGGTCGGTACGCAGGTTTTTGCCCAGGCGCTTGCTGTTGTGGCTAATGAGGGCGTTGGCACTGTCCAGAATATTGCTGTAGCTGCGGTAGTTTTGCTCCAGCTTGATCTGGTGCTGCACCTGAAACTCGCGCACAAAGTCGGCCATATTGCCCACGCGTGCACCCCGAAAGGCATAAATGCT
>JBEGPS010000147.1:0-29485 GCA_041181325.1 Pseudomonadota bacterium | reverse complement strand
ACTCGATGAGTCGTTCAAAAAGGGGGGCAGCAAGCACTCCCCCACGGGTGACAGCTGGACCGATCGCTTGAAGAGTTTCTTCAGCTAATACATGCAAGGCGTCGAAAGGCGTCATGAGACTCCTTTGCAAGCAATGCCGCTTGACCCTCAGGTCTAGCGGCATTTTTTATGACGCACAATTCCACCATGACGGACTCCCATCTCCCTACATTTACGCAATCCCTCACTGCAGCGTTCTACAAATTTGTAGACCTGCCGGACTTTGAAGCGCGCAAAGCTCCATTGCTGGACTTTTGCCAGCAGCGTCATGTCAAAGGCTTGATATTGCTGGCGCGCGAAGGCATCAACAGCACCATTGCCGGCGCGCCTGACGATGTGCGTGCCGTGCTGACCTACTTGCGCCAAGACCCGCTGCTGGCTGATTTGCAACACAAAGAATCATGGTCTGATAAAGCGCCCTTTTACCGGATGAAAGTGCGGCTTAAAAAAGAGATTGTCACCATGCAGGTGGACGGCATCAGCCCCACCCACATGGCGGGTACCTACGTGAAGCCGGACGCCTGGAACGCGTTGATCAGCCAGCCCGATGTGGTGGTGGTGGATACCCGCAACGACTACGAAGTGGCCATTGGCACCTTTGAAGGTGCGATTGATCCGCACATCAAAAGTTTTTCAGAGCTGCCCGACTGGGTGCGCCACGCCCAGGCGCAAGGCACTTTGGGGGCAGGCGCTGAGGCCCAAAAGACCAAAGTCGCCATGTTTTGCACAGGCGGCATCCGCTGCGAAAAATCCACGGCCTATATGCGCACCCTGGGCTTTGACGAGGTGTACCACCTGGAAGGTGGCATTCTCAAATACCTGGAAACGGTGCCGCCGGAACAAAGCCTGTGGCAAGGTGAGTGCTTCGTGTTTGACGAGCGCGTGTCGGTGGGGCATGGGTTGACGCCCGGCGAGCACCAGCTGTGCCGTGCCTGCCGGCAACCTTTGGCAGACGGGGCCATCCAGTCTCCCGAATATGAAGCCGGGGTGAGCTGTCCGCGCTGCCACGCCCACACGTCAGCGCAACAAAAAGACAGTGCCCGAGAGCGCCAGCGCCAATGGGAGCTGGCCAAGGCACGGGCTCAAGTGCATATTGGCGCGCAGTTGCCATTGCCAACCCGCCACGACTGAGCAAGACGGGTCCCAGAGAACCTCCTATGGCATCTCCCCTGCCGATTTTGTATTCGTTCCGCCGCTGCCCCTACGCTATACGGGCACGATTGGCGTTGTTATCAAGTGGCCAGTCGTTTGAACTGCGTGAAATAGTGTTGTCGCAAAAGCCGCCAGAGATGCTGGCGGCTTCTCCCAAGGGCACTGTGCCGGTGCTACTACTCCCAGATGGCCAAGTGATTGAACAAAGCCTGGAGGTCATGCAATGGACATTGCAGCTGGCAGACCCGGATCATTGGCTGCCGCAGGACGCGACACACGCCACGCATGAAGCCGAACTGATCGCCCGCTGCGATGCCCCCTTCAAAGCCGACTTGGATCGCTACAAATACCCCAACCGCTACGCGCTGCCCGATGGATCGGTGCACCGGGCGCAAGGTGCTGAGTTTTTGCAGGCGCTGGAAGTGCGACTCGCTGTGACGCAATTTTTGTCAGGCACCCACTTCGGTCTGGCCGATGCTGCCATTGCACCTTTTGTGCGGCAGTTTGCCCATACCGACCCACAATGGTTTGCAGCGCAAACTTGGCCCAGGCTTCAAGGATGGCTGCAGGCATTTGAAGACTCCACGCTATTTGCACAGGCCATGGTCAAGGTGCGGCAATGGGCTCCGGGCCAGCCCGCGACAGTGTTCACTCCATAAAAAACGCTCCTGATTTAGGAGCGCCTTACGCACAGCCTACGGGGGCTATCGACCTATTTCTCTTCTATTTCAGGGTTTTTTACGCATACTCTCGGGCCACCACCTTGGCACGGGCTTCTGCGTATTCGCGCTTGAGCTGGGCTACAAAATCAGCGGTGGACTGTACTTGAGTGATGGCACCAATACCTTGCCCGCAGCCCCAAATCTCTTTCCAGGCCTTGGCGGAATTGCCACCGAAGTTCATCTTGCTGGGATCGCTCTCTGGCAGGTTGGCCGGGTCCAGACCAGCTGCCCGAATGCTGGGTGCGAGGTAATTGCCATGCACGCCGGTAAACAGGTTGCTGTAAACCACCTCATCCGAGTTGTTGTCCACGATGGCCTGCTTGTAGGCATCCACCGCGCGGGCCTCTTCGGTCGCAATAAAGGCCGACCCGATGTAGGCAAAGTCAGCGCCCATGGCCTGCGCCGCCAGAATTGCACCGCCGTTGGCAATCGAGCCACTCAGTGCCACCGGACCATCAAACCACTGGCGGATTTCCTGAATCAGTGCAAACGGGCTTTTGACACCCGCATGGCCACCCGCACCTGCAGCCACCGCAATCAGTCCGTCAGCGCCCTTTTCGATCGCTTTGTGGGCATGTTTGTTGTTGATGACATCGTGCAGCACCACGCCACCATAGCTGTGCGCGGCGGCATTGATTTCTTCGCGCGCCCCCAGGCTGGTGATGATGATGGGCACCTTGTATTTCACGCACAGGGCCATATCGTGCTCTAGGCGGTCATTGCTCTTGTGCACGATCTGGTTGATGGCAAAGGGCGCTGCGGGCCTGTCGGGGTGCGCCTTGTTGTGGGCGGCCAGGGCCTCGGTAATCTCGATCAGCCATTCTTCAAGTTGTTCCGCAGGGCGCGCATTGAGTGCTGGCATGGAGCCCACTACGCCGGCAATGCACTGGGCAATCACCAGTTTGGGTGTGCTGATGATGAACAGCGGCGAGCCAATTGCCGGAAAAGGCAAACTATTCAGGGGCGCAGGCAAGGTGGACACGGTGTCTCCAGTAGGGTCAATTTTTTCTTAGAACGAATCCAGCGCCAAGGCGGTGACGCTGTCAGCGCCTTCCACAATGCTGTCGCGCAGGCCGGGGGCCTTGCTCAAGATGTGGTCAGCATAGAAGCGTGCGGTGGTGATTTTGGCTTGCATGAATGGCGCGTCAACACCCGCAGCCAACTGGTCTTGCGCAACCAGCAAACCACGCGCCATTTGCCAACCTGCCATCAGATTGCCCGCCAGCATGAGGTAAGGCACGCTGCCTGCAAACACGGCGTTCGGGCTGGTTTTGGCGGCCCCTGCGGGGGCCTTGGCAAGCCCACCCGCCACAAAATCGACAACATCGATAAACGCTTCGCGCGCCGCCTTCAGGCGCTTGGCCACGGCCAATGCGTGCTCCGTGCCGCTCTTGGCCAATGCGGCCTCGGTGGTCTCAATTTGCCCGGCAATGCCTTTGGCCGTTTGGCCGCCATCGCGCGATGTTTTGCGGCCTACCAGGTCGTTGGCCTGGATGGCGGTGGTGCCTTCGTAAATGGTCAAAATTTTGGCGTCGCGGTAGTACTGGGCCACACCGGTTTCTTCAATAAAGCCCATGCCGCCATGCACCTGCACCGCCAGCGAAGTGACCTCTAAGCTCATCTCGGTGCTGAAGCCCTTGATCAGCGGCACCATGAATTCATAAAACGCCTGGTTGGGCTTGCGCACATCGGCGTCAGGATGGTGGTGAGCGGCATCGTAGGCGCTGGCCGCCACGGTCGCTAGGGCGCGGCAGCCTTCGGTGTAGGCACGCATGGTCATCAGCATACGGCGCACATCGGGGTGGTGGATGATGGGGGCGCTGGCCTGGATGGAGCCATCTACCGGGCGGCTTTGCACGCGGTCCTTGGCAAACTGCACTGCCTTTTGGTAAGCGCGCTCGGCAATGGCAATGCCCTGCACCCCCACGCCGTAACGGGCCGCATTCATCATGATGAACATGTATTCCAAACCGCGGTTTTCCTGCCCGACCAAGTAACCCACAGCACCGCCATGGTCGCCGTACTGCAGCACCGCCGTCGGGCTGGCTTTGATGCCCATTTTGTGTTCGATGCTCACGCAATGCACATCGTTGCGCGCACCCAAGGAGCCGTCTTTGTTGACCATGAATTTAGGCACCACAAACAGGCTGATGCCCTTCACGCCTTCGGGAGCGCCGGTCACGCGGGCCAGCACCAAATGGACGATATTCTCGGCCATGTCGTGTTCACCCCAGGTGATGAAAATCTTGGTGCCGAACACTTTGTAAGTGCTATCTGGCTGGGGCTCTGCACGGCTGCGCACTGCGGCCAAATCGCTACCGGCCTGGGGCTCGGTCAGGTTCATGGTGCCAGTCCACTTGCCGGCAATCAGGTTTTCCAGGTAAGTGGCTTTGAGTTCGTCAGAGCCCGCGGTCAGCAGGGCTTCAATGGCACCATCGCTCAGCAACGGGCACAGCGCAAAACTCATATTGGCGGAGTTCTGCATTTCGCCGCACGCAGCACCAATCGTTTTGGGCAGGCCCTGACCACCAAACTCTGCGGGATGTTGCAGGCCTTGCCAGCCAGCGTCCACAAACTGCTTGAAGGCTTCTTTGAAACCGGGGGTGGCCGTGACCACGCCGTCCTTCCAGCTGGAAGGGTTTTTATCGCCGTCCCAGTTCAGGGGCGACAACACGCCTTCGTTGAACTTGGCGGCCTCCTCCAGCACGGCCTGGGCGGTGTCGAGACCGGCATCTTCAAAACCGGGGATTTGCGCAACCTGTTCGATGTTGGCCAAATGTTCAATGTTGAACAACATGTCTTTGACGGGGGCGACGTAGCTCATGGAAAACTCCAGAAATAAGATAAAAAAAGGGCACCCTAAGAGGTGCCCGTTTAGGGGGTTGGTTACAGCGCCGCAATCAACTCAGGCACTGCGACAAAGAGGTCCGCCTCCAGCCCGTAGTCGGCCACGCTGAAGATTGGGGCTTCGGGGTCTTTGTTAATCGCCACAATCACTTTGGAGTCCTTCATACCGGCCAAATGCTGAATTGCACCGCTGATACCGCAGGCCACATACAGCTGTGGTGCAACGATCTTGCCGGTCTGGCCCACTTGCCAGTCGTTGGGCGCGTAGCCCGCGTCCACCGCAGCCCGGGATGCGCCCAAGGCAGCACCCAGCTTGTCGGCCAACGGGGTCATGACTTCCATGAACTTTTCGCTGGAACCCAACGCGCGTCCGCCAGACACAATGATCTTGGCAGCGGTGAGTTCGGGGCGGTCGTTCTTGGCAATCTCAGAGCCCAAAAAGTTAACTTGGGCGTTGGCAGCCACTGCACCCTGCACTTCCACAGCAGCACTGCCGCCAGTGGCCGCAGCGGGATCAAAACCGGTGGTACGCACGGTCAACACCTTGGTGGCGTCGGCAGTTTGCACGGTGGCAATGGCGTTACCGGCATAAATGGGACGCTCGAAGGTGTCGGGGCTGATCACCTTGGTTACGTCGGACAACTGACCCACATCCAGCTTGGCAGCCACGCGGGGGGCCACGTTTTTGCCAGAGGCGGTGGCAGGGAACACGATGTGGCTGTAGTTGGCGGCAATGGCCAGCACTTGGGCAGTCACGTTTTCGGCCAAACCGTGGGCCAGGCCCTCGGCATCGGCGTGAATTACTTTGCTCACACCGGCAATGTGCGCTGCCGCTGCAGCGGCAGCACCGGCGTTGTGGCCAGCGACCAGCACGTGCACGTCACCACCACATTGAGCGGCAGCGGTCACGGTGTTGAGGGTAGCACCCTTGATGGATGCGTTGTCGTGTTCAGCAATCACTAAAGCGGTCATGGTGGTTTCCTTTGTTAGGTGTGGTTAGATGACTTTGGCTTCGGTCTTGAGCTTGGCAACCAAGGTGGCCACATCGGGCACTTTGATACCGGCGCTGCGCTTGGGTGGCTCAGACACTTTGAGTGTCTTGATGCGCGGTGCCACGTCCACACCCAGATCGGCAGGGCTGAAGGTGTCGAGTTGCTTTTTCTTGGCCTTCATGATGTTGGGCAAGGTCACGTAGCGGGGCTCGTTCAGGCGCAGATCGGTGGTGATGATGGCTGGCAGGGTGACGGCCAGAGTTTCCAGGCCGCCGTCTACTTCGCGGGTCACGTGGGCTTTGCCGTCCACCACTTCGACCTTGCTGGCGAAGGTGGCTTGCGGCAGGTCTGCCAACGCGGCCAGCATCTGGCCGGTTTGGTTGCAATCGTCGTCAATGGCTTGCTTGCCCAAAATCACCAAGCCTGGCTGCTCTTTGGCAATCAAGGCGTTCAGCAGCTTGGCCACGGCCAAGGGCTGCAGTTCTTCTTCAGTCAGCACCAAAATGGCACGGTCGGCACCAATGGCCATGGCGGTACGCAAAGTCTCTTGGCATTGCTGCACGCCGCAGGACACGGCGATGACCTCGGTCACCACGCCCTTTTCTTTCAAACGCACGGCTTCTTCGACAGCAATTTCGTCAAAGGGGTTCATGCTCATCTTGACGTTGGCAATATCTACACCCGTGCCGTCCGACTTGACTCGAACCTTGACGTTGTAGTCCACCACGCGTTTTACAGGGACCAAGACTTTCATTGCTGCGACTCCAGATAGTTATAAAGGGGCAATTTACTTGACGTGCACGTCAACTGTTTGATTCTATGCGGGACTGCGATTTCATTCGCCAAAAGACCCGAAAGATAAAATAGAACGGTCGTGCTTTTTAAGAATTATAGCGGAATCAAAATTCCTTGTTCAACGCTGGTGCACCACCCGTTGCGGGTAGGGAATATCGATGTTGTTCTGACGAAACGCGGCCAAAATGGCCAAGTTGATCTCTGAGCGCAAATTCAGCTGCCCTCGGTCCAGGTCGTCTACCCAGTAGCCTAGCGTGAATTCCAGTCCGTCAGCACCAAAGTTGGACAGCGACGCTGTGGGCGCGGGCTCCGCCAGCACCCTGTTTTGAACCTGTGCAGCGCCCAGCAACAGCGCCATCACTTGCTGCACATCGCTGTCGTAGCCCACCGACACCACAGTGGTCTGGTGCACGCGCGCGTCGGCCAACGAGAGATTTTCCACCCGCTGGGTAACCAGCATTTCATTGGGAACGATCGACTCCCGACCAGTATTGGAGCGCACCACCGAGTAACGGGCGTTGATTTGGGTGATCAGTCCCTCAAAGTTTTCCACCCGCACCACGTCGCCAATGCGCATGCTGCGCTCGGCCAAAATCACAAAGCCACTGACGTAATTGGCAGCCAGCTTTTGCAAGCCCAAACCAATACCCACGCCCACCGCGCCACCCAGCACCGACAGTGCTGTGAGGTCGATTCCCACCGCCGACAGTGCCAAAATCAGACCCACAAACATCAACAGCGCACGCGCCGCGTTGCTCAGGGCCTTGCGCAGCGACAGCTCGCCGCCGGTTGCATTTTTCAACAGCCGCGTCTCAATCGCCGCTGAAATCCATAGGGTGACGATCAGCACCGCGCCCGCGGTGAGCGTGCCCTCTATCATGGTCCGCACCGACAGCGTGCTGCCCCCCAACTTCCAGGTGATTTGGTCCAATTCATTGAGCACTACAGGCAGCAGGCCGCTCACCCACAACACCACTGCCAACCAGGCAAACCATGAAATGGTTTGCTCCATGGCACGTACCCAACGGGCCTCTGCAAAAACCGCTTGCAACACTTTGACTCCGACCCGAATCACCACCAGCGATATCCAGATCGGTATGGCCAGCTTGAATACAGCCACGGGCATGTAGCGATTCAACACGTCCAGCGCAGCGTAGCCCAGGCACAACAACACCAAAGGAAACAATACGCCGTCAATGTTCTTGCGACCAAACCAGATCGAGCGCTGATCGTCATAGCCTAGGCCTTTGCGCAAACCTGCCACCGATGCCCATGCTGTGGCCACGATGACTGCCAAAAGCACCAGCTCCACCAACACAGTGGGCTGCGTGAAAGCAGCTGCCCAACCGGCAAAGTCGTCAATGGGTTGAGGGGTATTGGTATGTGTCAAAGTTGCCATTTACAAATCCACGAGGGCGCGCACATGCGCCCATACTTCATTCGACATTTTCAGGTAACGTTAAGCCATGGATGTACAACACAAACTTAACGCCATTCGCGATCAGCTTAACACGGTGATTGTGGGCAAAGCCAGCCAGATTCAAGACTGCGTGGCCTGCCTTTTGGCCGGTGGCCACCTGCTGATTGACGATGTACCGGGGGTAGGCAAAACCACCTTGGCCCACGCGCTGGCGCGTACCTTTGGCCTGCAATTTTCGCGGGTGCAATTTACCTCGGACCTGATGCCCAGCGACCTGTCTGGGGTGTCGATTTACGAGCGCGGCAAAGGGGCCTTTGTGTTCCACCCCGGCCCCATTTTTGCGCAGGTGCTGCTGGCCGATGAAATCAACCGCGCCAGCCCCAAAACCCAAAGCGCACTGCTGGAGGCGATGGAAGAAAAGCAGGTCACTATTGAAGGTGAAACCCGCGCCTTGCCGCATCCATTTTTTGTCATTGCCACCCAAAACCCGCTGGACCAGGTGGGCACTTACGCCCTGCCCGAATCGCAGCTAGACCGTTTTTTAATGCGCATATCGCTGGGCTACCCCGACCGCGCCGCCGAACGCGAGCTGCTCATGGGCCATGACCGCCGCAGCATGTTGGACGCGCTGCCTAGCCTGCTCGACGCGGCGGAACTCAACACGCTGCAGCAACAAGTGCTAGCCGTGCACGCCGCAGACCCACTGCTGAACTATGTGCAAGATCTGATCGCCGCCACCCGCTCGGGTCATTGGTTTTTGCAGGGCCTGAGCCCGCGCGCCGGCATTGCGCTGGTGCGCGCTGCCAAAGCGCAGGCGCTGCTAAGTGGACGCAACTACGTAGCCCCCGACGACGTGCAAGCCGTGCTACCCCAAACCATCGCCCACCGCCTGGTGCCTGTGGCCGACGCAGGCCGTGGCGCGGTTGAACAAGTGCGCGCCATGCTACAGGCGGTGCCACTGCCGTGAAGGCTTACCTCCAGAAATGGTTTGAATCGCGCATCCCGCCGCGCGACACCACCACGCTCACGCAGCGCAGCGTCTATATCGTGCCCAGCCGCGCGGGGTGGATGCTGGCACTCACGCTGCTGGTATTGCTGGTGGGGAGCATCAATTACCAACTCAACTTGGGCTATGTGCTGACCTTTTTGCTGGCGGGCAGTACGCTGGTGGGCATGCATGTGTGCCACGGCACACTGCGCGGAATTACTATGCATTTGATAGCGCCTGACGCACAACACGCGGGGGCTAGCGTACCATTAGGCATACAAATCTCCAGTGACCGGCGCAGTGTGCGCTATGGCATTGGCATGTCGGTGTGGGGCACCAGGCATTGGAGTTGGACCGATGTACCCGCCCAGGGCAGCACCAAAGTCACCGTGAGTTTTCAAGCGCACAAGCGCGGCCTGCACCGCGTGCCCACGCTCACCGCTGAGACGCGCTTTCCGCTGGGCACTTTCCGGGTGTGGACCGTGTGGCGGCCTGCGGCGCAGGTGCTGATTTACCCCACACCAGAAGCGCACCCACCGCCTCTTCCCATGGGCGAACCCCGCGCCAGCGGAGCCGCGACCCACCACAAACAAGACACTGGTGAATTTGACGGCGTTCGCCCCTACCGACGCGGCGACCCCCTAAAAACCGTGGTTTGGAAAAAAGTGGCTAAGTCCGATCAACTCGTCAGCCGCGACACCCAGCAAGTGCAGCGCTTTGAGTTGTGGCTAGACTTGCCCAAAACTGGCACATCCGGTATCGAGCAGCAGCTATCTCGCTTGTGTGCCTGGGTGCTGCTGGCCGACCGGCAAGTCGCCCCCTACGGCCTGCGCATAGGCAGCACAGAAATCGCGCCCGCCACAGGCGAGGTGCACAAGCGAGCCTGCCTGCAGGCGCTAGCGCTGTACTGAACGCGTACTGATCCTGATTGCGCAAATAACACCATGGTTCAACGCACCACGTCCACCCCACACCCCGGCCTTCTGACCCGGCTGCACAGCTTACCGCGCGACACCCGGGACACCTTGTTTTTGCTGGTGGTGATTGGCTGGGTCTTGCTGCCTCAGGTAGAGCGCTTGCCCCTGTGGCTCAGTGCCGTTGCCGCGACCATATTGGGCTGGCGCGGCTGGATTGCGGTGCAGGGCCGCAGCTTGCCGTCCCGCTGGTGGCTAGTGGTCCTGTTGCTACTGGCTACAGGGCTCACGTTTTGGACCTACCGCACGCTTTTCGGACGGGATGCAGGCGTCACTTTCATAGTGCTGTTACTGGCACTTAAAACGCTGGAAATACGCGCGCAGCGCGATGCCTTTGTGATCTTTTTTCTGAGCTTCTTCACCCTGTTATCGAACTTTTTCTACTCACAAAGTCTGCTGATTGCCGCGTCCATGATGTTGGGGCTGTGGGGGCTACTCACGGCGCTGGTCAACAGCCAAATGCCTGTGGGTCGGCCACCGCTGTGGCTAGCTGCCAAAACAGCCGGTGGCATGGCTCTCTTGGGCACCCCCATCATGGTAGTGTTGTTTGTGCTGTTTCCCCGCATCTCGCCGCTATGGGGAGTGCCGGGCGACGCCATGGCAGGGCGCAGCGGCCTGTCGGCCAGCATGCAAGTCGGCAACATTGCCAGCCTGGCGCTGGACGATGGTATAGCTATGCGCGTTGAGTTTGAGGGCACGCCGCCGCGCCAAAGCGACCTGTATTTTCGGGGGCCCGTGCTCTCCACCTTCGACGGGCGGGAATGGAAGCCACTGCGCTCCAGCTTTCCAGCACAACTGCAAACCCCCACTAACCTTAATGTGCAGGGCGAGGCCATTCGCTACCGCGTCACACTGGAGCCCAACAACCACCCATGGGTCATGCTGCTAGACGCCAGCCCCAACGCACCCACCCTGCCCGACTACACCACCAGCATGACCCCCGCGCTGCAGTGGACCACCGACCGCCCCATTACCGACCTGGTGCGCTACCGCGCCGAAAGCTATGTGCGCTTCACCCATGGCCCACTGCGCCAAGGCGTGGGCCTGCAAGACTACCTGGAGTTGCCCCCCGGCTTTAACCCGCGCACCCTACAGTGGGCGGTGGACATGCGCCGCGACCCGCGCTATGCCAATGCGGACGGCGCCACCCTGGTGACTGCATTGATGGAGCGCCTGCGCACCGGCGGCTACACCTACACGCTGGAGCCCGGCGTATACGGAGCCAACACTGCAGACGAATTTTGGTTCGACCGCAAAGAAGGTTTTTGCGAGCACATTGCCTCCAGCTTTGTGTTGATGCTGCGCGCGCTGGATATTCCGGCCCGCATCGTCACCGGCTACCAAGGGGGCGAAATCAATGCAGTGGACGGCTTTTGGACCGTGCGCCAAAGCGATGCCCATGCATGGGCCGAGGTGTGGCTGGTCGGCCAGGGCTGGGTACGGGTAGACCCCACCTCCGCCGTGTCGCCCGGGCGCACTGGCACCGTGCAACGCCTATTGGCCCCACAAAGCGCGATTGCCCAGGCACTGGGCGCTGTCAGCCCCCAATTCACACTTAACCTGCGCGCAAGCTGGGAAGCAATGAACAACCGGTGGAACCAGTGGGTGCTGAACTATACGCAGGCCAAGCAGCTCAACCTGCTGCGCAATATTGGCTTTGAGTCCCACGGCTGGGAAGACCTGAGCACGGTACTGATTGGCATCATCGTGGCGGTGAGCTTGTGCGGGGCGGTCTGGACGCTTTGGGAGCGCCGCCAGCGCGACCCATGGCTGAGGCTATTGCACGACGCGACCCACCAGCTCAGGCGTGCTGGGCTTGGCCTGGCGGCTTTACCTGCCCAGCCCACGCCACGCCAACTGGCTGCGGCACTGCACCCTGCGCATAGCCAAATTGCCGATTGGTTGCTGTGCTTGGAAGCCTGTCGCTATGCGCCTATCAGCACCTCACTGGGTACACTGCGAGCCCAATACCGCCAGCTGTCCTGGCCCAAGCGCAACACACTGAAAACGCCTGCCACTTGACCACTTTTGTCTCTTTTACCGCCTCCACAATTGCTACATTTTTGATAGCTGCTTACGCAATTGATGCGGGGGCTGCAGGCACAAAACGTATAAAAAAATCTGTATCCCACAAAGCCAGTGCCATCGTTGGCGATGGCGGGCCCCAATACGCCACTCGCGCTGAGGTGATGGCGCTAGCCGATGACATCGCCCAGCGCCGTAACCTAGATGCCGCGTGGGTACGCAATGCCATTGGACAATCACGCTACATACCCTTCATTGCCAAGGCCATTACCCCACCGCCAGTGGGTGTACCCAAAAACTGGGCTGTGTACCGCAGCCGCTTTATTGAGCCCATTCGCGTCCGCGCAGGCGTGAAGTTTTGGCAAGCCCACCGCGACACACTGCAACGCGCCCAGACCGAGCTGGGCGTGCCCGCCGAAATCATCGTCGGCATCATTGGGGTGGAAACCATTTATGGCCAGCAGATTGGCAACTTTCGCGTGATGGACGCGCTGACCACGCTCGCGTTTGACTTCCCTAGCGCCCACCCGCGCGCCAAAGAACGTGCCGCTTTTTTCGCCACAGAGCTTGAAGAGTTTTTAACCCTCACCGCACGTACCCACACCAACCCACTAGCACTGCGCGGCAGTTACGCCGGGGCCATGGGGCTGCCGCAGTTCATGCCGTCGAGCTGGGTGAAATATGCCATCGATTTTGATGGGGATGGCCGGGTAGACCTGTTCAACAGTGCCGCCGATGTAATTGGCTCGGTGGGCAACTACTTCAAAGCGTTTGGCTGGAAACCGGGCATGCCCACGCATTACCCGGTGACGCTTGACGCAGCCACCCTGGACATGCCAGCGCTGATGGCGCCCGACATCGTACCCACCTTTACGCCAGCTGCGTTCGTGGCTAAGGGTGCGGTGATTGCCGGCGACGCGCTACAGCATCCCGGCCCACTGGCCCTCATTGAGCTGCAAAACGGTGATGCACCACCGCAATACGTGGCCGGCACCGACAACTTCTATGCAATCACCCGCTACAACTGGAGCAGCTACTACGCCATGGCCGTGATCGAGTTGGGCCAGCAGGTTGCCGCCAGCATGGCCACAACGTCAAACAGCGTGCCGAAATAAAGTCACAGTTAACGTGATTCTTAGTTGGATGCCACCAAAAACTCACGGCTGATGTGCGCACCCAGATCGTTTACACGGTCTAGAAACTGCGTCAGGTAGGCGTGCAAACCAGTCGCCAAGATTTCGTCAATGCGGCCATATTGCAGCTCGCTGCGCAGCTTGCCTGCACGACGCAGTGTCTCGCTACCTGGGTCGCTAGCCACCAGCAACAGATTGCTCACCACTTCGCTCAGGCTGGCGTGCAGACTACGCGGCATGTCGGAACGCAGAATCAATAGTTCGGCCACGCGCTCGGGCTTGATGACATCGCGGTACACCTTGCGGTACACCTCAAAGCCCGACACACTGCGCAATATCGCGCTCCAGTGGTAAAAGTCGTACTCTTGGTCTTTCTCGCTGGCAGCACCAAAAAAGTCGCTTTGTACTGCGTGGAACTTCACATCCACCAAGCGCGCCGTGTTGTCGGCCCGCTCCAAAAAGGTGCCCAGACGCATAAAGTGCAAGGCCTCGTCCATCAACATGGTGCCCACCGTCACGCCGCGCGAGAGGTGCGAGCGAAATTTGACCCACTCAAAAAACTGCGCCGGATCTTGCTCAAATTTGCCTTCTTTGAGCATGCGTTTGACCTCAAGCCAGGTGGTGTTTTGCGTTTCCCACACTTCGGTGGTCAGCGTGCCGCGTACGGCGCGTGCATTCTCTCGGGCAGCGCCAAGGCAGGAGACGATGGAAGACGGATTACCCTCGTCCTTGACCATAAAGTCCATCACATCGCGCGCCTGAATGTCGCCATAGTGCTCTTTGTACGAGGTCAGCAGCTCGCTGATAGACAACAAGCCTTGCCAGCCCAGCTGGGCTACGGCCTCAGACTGCGGGAGCAGCGAGGTCTGGTAGTTCACGTCCAGCATGCGCGCGGTGTTTTCGGCCAGCTCGGTGTAGCGGGACATCCAAAAAAGGTGGTCGGCGGTTCTTGACAACATATTTTTCTCCCGATCAAACTTCCAAAATCCAGGTGTCCTTGGTACCACCGCCCTGCGACGAGTTCACCACCAAGGAGCCATCTTTCAAGGCTACGCGGGTGAGGCCGCCTGGCACCATTTGCACGGTTTTTCCAGATAGTACATAGGGCCGCAGATCAATGTGGCGTGGCGCAATACCGCTCTCCACAAAAGTAGGGCAGCTCGACAAGCTCAGCGTGGGCTGCGCAATGTAGCCACTCGGGTTGGCCTCAACCGCTTTACGGAAGTCTTCAATCTCGGCCTTGGTGGCCGCAGGGCCCACCAGCATGCCGTAGCCACCGGCACCGTGCACCTCTTTGACCACCAGGTCTTTGAGGTTGGCCAGCACATACGACAGCTCGTCTTTGTTGCGGCACATGTAGGTGGGCACGTTGTTTAAAATGGGAGTTTCACCCAGGTAGAACTCGATCATCTTGGGCACGTAGGGGTAGATGGATTTGTCGTCCGCCACACCGATGCCGACCGCGTTGCTGATGGTCACGTTGCCCGCGCGGTAGGCGTCCATCAGGCCGGCGCAGCCCAAGGTGGATGTCGGGCGAAACACCTTGGGGTCCAAAAAATCATCGTCCACCCTGCGGTAAATCACGTCCACGCGCTTGGGGCCGCGGGTAGTGCGCATGTAGCAGAAGTTGTCTTTGACGAACAGGTCCTGGCCTTCGACCAACTCCACACCCATTTGCTGCGCCAAAAATGCATGTTCAAAGTAGGCGCTGTTGTACATACCGGGGGTCAGCACCACTACGGTAGGCTCGGCGGTGGTGGCGGGGCTGCTGGCACGCAGGGTTTCCAGCAACAGGTCCGGGTAGTGGGCAATGGGTGCCACGCGGTGCGCGCTGAACAGGTCAGGGAACAAGCGCATCATCATCTTGCGGTCTTCCAGCATGTAACTCACGCCGCTGGGCACGCGCAGGTTGTCTTCGAGCACGTAGTACTCGCCGTTGCCCTTGGCATCCGGCGCACGCACGATGTCGATGCCGGAGATGTTGGAATAAATCTGGTGCGGCACGGCCACGCCCACCATCTCGGGGCGGAACTGGGCGTTGTTCTCAATCTGCTCGCGCGGAATGAGGCCAGCCTTCAAAATTTCCTGGTCGTGGTAAATGTCGTGCAAGAAGCGGTTGAGAGCGGTAACGCGCTGCACCAAGCCTTTTTCCATACTGGACCATTCATGGGCCGGGATGATGCGGGGAATTAAATCGAACGGAATCAGGCGTTCTGTGCCGGAGCCGTCTTCGTCTTTTTCGCCGTACACCGCGAAGGTGATGCCGACGCGGCGGAAGATCATCTCGGCTTCTTCACGGCGCTTGGCCATCATGTCGCCAGGCTGGCGGGACAGCCATTCGTCGTAGATTTTGTAGTGGTCCCGTATCTGTTCGCCCTTGGTAAAAAACTCGTAGGGAAGCTGGGTGTACATCTCGTCAAATTTCTGCATAAAAACCTCTCTTATCCCTTACTAAGCAAACTTTGGACCACCATCTGCGTGCACCACTATGGAACACGGTGATGCCAGTAACGCATTTGTTCCGTGCGCGCGCACTCAAACCCATTATCACTACCAGAAGCCCATAAAAAGGCACCGCAATGAGGCGAATCACGAACCAAAATGGATCTATCAGCATAACGCTGCATTACCGGCGGTGCTGGATGGCCAAAACGATTGCGGTAGCCCGATTGCACGACGGCCAATTCTGGCTGAATCGCATCCAAAAACGCGGCACTGCTGGACGTTTTACTGCCGTGGTGTGGCACCAAAAGTAGTTTGGCGTGCAGCATTTTGGTGCCCACCGCATCGGCCACCAAACGGGCCTCTTGGGCCTGCTCAATATCGCCCACCAACAGCGCGGCTTGGGCCCCGTTGTCAATGCGCAGCACGCAAGACAAGGCATTGGGTTTGGGCGCACCTGCGTAATCTTGCGCGCGTGGATGCAGCACGGTGAAGAGCACGCCATCCCAGTCCCACTGCTGACCTGCCTCACAGCGCTGGGTGGTGCGCACGGCCTGCAGGGGGTGGTCGGCACTGATCGAACTCAACACATCGGCCTGTTTTTGCATGGCCAGCACGGCCACTGCACCACCCACATGGTCGGTGTCGCGGTGGCTAAGCACCACGCGGTCCAGGTGAATGTTCAGCGCCTGCAGCAGCGGCACCAGTACGCGGTGCCCGGCGTCACTCTCCAGGCTGTAACGCGGTCCGGCGTCATACAGCAGCGCGTGGTGCGCAGTGCGCACCAGCACGGCATTGCCCTGCCCCACATCTGCCGCCAGCAATGAGAACTCGCCCTGCGCAGGTGCGGGCAGCCGCCACAACAGCACGGTCAGCAGCAGCGGCACACCCAACGCCCGCAGGCTGCGCGGCAACGGAGCCACCAACAGCACGCCGCCCAACAGGCCTGCCGCTGCGGCCCACAGTGGCGGCCGGGCCATTGCCCAGGTGGCACCAGGCCACGCTGCCAGCCATTGCAGTGCCACAAGCATCCACGCCACGGCCTGCGCAGCCACATCCCACAGCGCGGGCACCAGCACACCCAGCATGGCCAAAGGGGTTACCACCAGCGTGACCCAGGGTATGGCTAACGCGTTGGCAACCAGTCCCACCAGCGACACCTGGCCAAACAGCAGCAACGTAAGCGGTGCCAGGGCCACGGTCACCACCCACTGCTCACGCAGCAGGTCCTTCAGCGCAGCACAAACGCGAACAAACCACGGCTTTTGGCCCTTATTCCCCGTGGATATTGCGTAACCAGCTCCTAAATCAGTAGCAAAAAGCACGCCCACTGCGACAAAACTCAACCAAAATCCCGCCTGCAGCAACGCCCATGGGCTGGCAGCCACCACCACCGCGCAGGCCAACGCCCATACACAAGGCCACGGCCAGCGCGCACCACTCAAGCGCAATGCAGCCACAGTGGCCAGCATCAGACAGGTGCGCTGCGAAGGCACACCCCAGCCAGAAAACAGCGCATACGCAGACGCCAACACAACCCCGCCCCACAGCGCCGCAGTGGGAGCAGGCAGCAGGTTGCACAGCCGTCCAGAACGCCGCCACAGCCGGCGCACCAACAGCGCCGCACCCCAGGCAAACATGGTGATGTGCAAACCCGAAATCGACACCAAATGCGCCACACCCGTCGCGCGAAACACGTCCCAGTCCACGCGGTCAATGGCGTTTTGGTCACCCACCACCAGCGCGGCAATCAGCCCGGCAAACTGGCGCTGCTCCACTTGCGTAAAAATGCGCTCACGCAGGGTTTGGCGTGCCAGCGCCACCGGGTGCAGCCAGGTTTGTGCCAAGCGCTGGGGCGACGGATCGCTGGCCCCGGCACGCACATAGCCAGTGGCTTGCACGCCCTGCTCCCACAAAAAAAGTTCGTAATCAAAACCATGCGGGTTGCTGCTGCCGTGCGGGGCTTTGAGGCGCAGCAGCATCGCCCAGCGCTCACCGGCCCGCACCTCCACGGGCTGGCGTTGCAGGCCCACCAACTCGCTGCCGGTGGGGTAAACACCCGCATACCACCCCACATCGACTCGCGATGGCAAGGCGATGGACTGCCCACCCAGCCCCGCCGACTCCACACGCAACCTAAACCGCAAGCCTGCGTCATTGCGCTGGGGCAAATCGGTTACCACTCCAGTTACCCAAACGTCGCGCCCTTCCAACGCGGGGTTCAGCGCGTATGCCACAAACACGACTGAGCGCAAGCCAGTCACCGCAAATGCCAGGGCCGCACAGGCCACCAAGAGCACCGCAAAACGCTTGCCATTTGCTACTAAATTTATAGCTGCCTGCGCACATGCTGCAAGGGCTAAGACCACAATACATGCATAAACCCAGCCCTGCCACAGTACCGACTGCTGCAGCTGTATCGCAGTACCCGCCACCCAGCCCACGCTGGCTGCAAGCCCCGAGCGTGCCAAGTGCCTCCATGCCAACGCCAGGCGCCAGGCTTCATGCCGTTTATTGCGCTGTTTAGATTGGCCGGGGCTGTGCATGGCCTCATGCTAACCCGGCATATGGCCGCAAGCCCTATGGCGCGCCTTTTGCTTTATCCTTGACCAGTACTCTAAAGATTGCCCATGTCTATTCACGCAGCGCTCAACCACGTCACCCACTACAAATATGACCGCCCGGTAAACCTTGGGCCCCAGGTCATTCGCTTGCGCCCCGCCCCGCATTGCCGCAGCAAAGTGCTGTCGTACTCCTTGAAGATTGAGCCCGACACCCACTTTGTGAACTGGCAGCAAGACCCGTTTGCAAATTACCAGGCGCGCCTGGTGTTCCCCGAGAAAACCACCCACTTCAAGGTCACTGTCGATTTGGTAGTGGAAATGGCGGTTTACAACCCGTTTGACTTCTTCCTGGAGCCCGAGGCCGAAGAGTTCCCCTTCACGTTTGAAGGCGGCAGCTACGCCGCAGACCTCAAGCAAGAGCTGGCCCCCTACCTGCAAGCTGACCCCATGACGCCGCTGGTGCAGGGTTTTCTGGACCAAATTGACCGCACCAAGCGCCGCAGCGTCATCTTTTTGGTGGACCTCAACACGTTGGTGCACAAGGCCATTGCCTACACCATCCGCATGGAGCCCGGCGTGCAAACGCCCGAAGAAACGCTGACCAAAGCCTCCGGCTCCTGCCGAGACTCGGCTTGGCTGCTGGTGCAATTGCTGCGCAACTGCGGCCTGGCCGCACGCTTTGTGTCGGGCTACCTGATTCAGCTCAAGTCAGACGTGAAATCGCTCGACGGCCCTAGTGGCACCGAAGTCGACTTCACCGACCTGCACGCCTGGTGCGAGGTGTATTTGCCCGGCGCGGGCTGGGTTGGCCTGGACGCCACCAGCGGCTTGCTGGCAGGCGAAGGCCATATTCCCTTGGCCTGCACGCCTCAACCTTCTGGCGCTGCACCCATTGAAGGCGGCATGGACAAGTGCGAGGTCGAGTTTGAACACCACATGGGCGTGACCCGCATTTACGAATCTCCCCGCGTCACCAAGCCCTACACCGTTGAGCAATGGGCCGATGTGATGGCCCTGGGCGAAGCGGTGGACAAAGAGCTGATGGCCAGCGACGTGCGCCTGACCATGGGCGGCGAGCCCACTTTTGTGGCCGTGGGTGACCGCGAAGCCGGCGAGTGGAACACCGACGCTCTGGGCCCCACCAAGCGCGGCTTTGCCACAGAACTGGTGCACAAACTACGCAACGAATACGGCCAAGGCGGCTTTTTGCACTTCGGCCAAGGTAAGTGGTATCCGGGCGAACAGTTGCCCCGCTGGGCACTCAACATTTACTGGCGTGCCGACAAGCAAAAAGTGTGGTCCGACCCCAGCCTGTTTGCCGACGAGCGCATTCCCACCCACTACACCAGCGAAGACGCACAGCGCTTCACCCAAACCTTGGCCAGTAAGCTGGGCCTGACCGACCAGTTCATCCAGACCGCGTATGAAGATACCTGGTATTACCTGTGGCGCGAGCGCCGCCTGCCGGTCAACGTGGACCCATTCAACAGCAAGCTCGACGACGAGATGGAGCGCGCCCGCCTGCGCCGCGTATTTGAGCAAAAGCTGGACACGCCCATTGGCTACGTGCTGCCCGTCAAGCCCGTGCCACGCGACACTGTGGCGTCGCTTTCCGGCCCACGCTGGACCACCGGCCCGTGGTTTTTCCGCGATGAGCGCATGTACCTCATGCCCGGCGATTCGCCCATGGGCCTGCGCTTGCCACTGGACTCGCTGCCTTGGGTCAGCAAAGGCGATTTCCCGTACCTGATCGAGCAAGACCCCTACGCGCCGCGTGGCAACCTGCCACCTCACGCGGACTTTGCTTTGCGGTACGCTCCCAACGCCCCGGTTGCAGCCGCAGCGGGCGGTTACACGCCCACTGGCGACGCGTCAGGTGCCGCCAGTATTGCTAGCAGTGGCGCAGTGCGCACCGGCGAGGCGGACTATTTGTCCCGCCCGGTGCCCCGCCGTGGGGAAGCAACGCGCACCATGCAAAGCGCCTTGGCTGCCAATCGCACGGCTAATGCCAGTGCAGCCACCACAGCGGTCCATGCCCAAAGCGCAACCCAAGCCGAGCCCGCTGACTTTGCCCGCGCCCCAAAGCAGCAAGAGTCCGCCCACTGGATCACGCGCACCGCCCTGTGCGTAGAAGTGCGCGACCCGCGTCGCGCCAGCGGCCCCAAGGCCGAGGCCGTGGGTGTGAAGTCGGGTGTGTTGTATGTGTTCATGCCGCCTCTGGAACGTCTGGAAGACTATCTGGAACTGCTGGCCGCGATTGAAGCCACGGCAGCCGAACTCAAGGTCAAGATCGTGCTGGAAGGCTACCAGCCCCCTCGCGACCCGCGCCTCAAGCTCTTGCAAGTAACGCCTGATCCCGGAGTGATCGAGGTGAACATTCACCCGGTCAACAACTGGAAAGAACTGGTTTACAACACCGAGTTTTTGTACAACGCAGCGTTCGAGTCGCGCCTGTCGGCCGAAAAGTTCATGACCGATGGCCGCCACACCGGCACCGGAGGCGGCAACCACTTTGTGATGGGTGGCGCTACGCCATCTGACAGCCCGTTCCTGCGCAACCCCGAGCTGCTGGCCAGCCTGCTGCTGTTCTGGCACAACCACCCCTCGCTCAGTTACTTGTTCAGCGGTATGTTTGTCGGCCCCACCAGCCAGGCACCGCGTGTGGACGAAGCGCGCAACGACCAGCTGTACGAGCTGGAAATTGCCATCGAGCAGATCTACAAAAACCGTGAAATCTACGGCCAAAGCATGCCGCCCTGGTTGGTAGACCGCACGCTGCGCAACATCCTGATCGATGCCACCGGCAACACCCACCGCAGCGAATTTTCCATCGACAAGATGTACTCGCCCGACTCGTCTACGGGTCGCCTGGGCCTGTTGGAACTGCGTGCGTTTGAGATGCCCCCGCACCCACACATGAGCAGCGTGCAGCAGCTCTTGCTACGTGCACTGGTGGCTCGCTTCTGGAAGACGCCGTACAAAGTGCCCGCCACCCGCTGGGGCACCGAGTTGCATGACCGTTTCATGTTACCCACCTTCATCAAAATGGACTTTGATGATGTGATTGCCGAGATGAACATGGCCGGCTACGCGTTCGACACCAGCTGGTTTGCGCCGCACTACGAGTTCCGCTTCCCGCTGGTGGGCGAGGTCAAAACCGCAGGCGTGGTGCTCACTGTACGCAACGCGCTAGAGCCTTGGCACGTGATGGGCGAAGAAGGCGCACCCGGCGGCACCGCCCGCTATGTAGACTCGTCTTTAGAGCGCCTGGAGGTGCATGTGAGCGGCTTGAACGAAAGCCGCTACGTGGTCACCTGCAACGGCCAAGCCTTGCCCATGCAAAGTACCGGCACCGTGGGCGAATTTGTAGCCGCTGTGCGCTACAAAGCCTGGAACCCACCCAGCAGCCTTCACCCCAGCATTGGCGTGCACGCACCGCTCACGCTGGACATTGTGGACACCTGGATGAAGCGCTCTTTGGGCGGCTGCCAGTATTTTGTAACCCACCCCGGTGGCCTGAACTACGAGAGCTTCCCGGTCAACAGCTACGAGGCTGAAAGCCGTCGCATGTCGCGCTTTGTTGCCATGGGCCACACCCCCGGCGTGATGAATGTGCCACCGGCCACTATCAACGTGCCCGGCAGCAAAGAGTTTCCGTTCACGCGGGATCTGCGCCGCAGCTGATGCACAGCGCCTGCTACACGGCATCGGTGCCGGTATTTGTGCGCTACTTGGGGTCACTGCGTGGGTTGGTGCTAACTGGACAGGCCCACGCGGATGACGCAGTGTTACAAAGCCGCTTGGCCCCCGACATGCTGCCGTTTGCAACCCAGGTGCAGATTGCTTGCAATTTTGTACTGCGCGCCTGCTTTCCCCTTGCAGGCCAAAGCGTGCCAGCGTATGGCGACTTTGCAGACAGCTTCGATGGCTTGTTGGCGCGCATTGCTTATGTGCAGCAGATGGCAGAAGGGTTGGCACCCACCTTGTTTGACGGTGCGGACACCCGGACTGTGCAAGACCCCGCAGGCGACGCCGTGGTCACATTGCCTGGGCTAGCGTTTTTATTGCACTATGCTCTACCCAACTTCTTTTTCCATGTCACCACGGCCTACGCCATTTTGCGCAACCACGGTGTGCCACTGGGCAAGGAAGACTTCGACACCTTTCACCGCTATGCCTGACGAATCCATCACCCCCGCAACCAAGCCCGAACAAGCCCGCAACCCACTGCATGGCATGACCCTGGAGGCCATCGTCACAGCGTTGTCTGATTTTTACGGTTGGGAGGAGTTGGGCCAGCGCATTCCGATTCGCTGCTTTTGTCTGGACCCCAGTGTGAAATCCAGCTTGGCGTTTTTGCGCAAAACACCGTGGGCGCGCGAGAAGGTGGAAGGGCTCTACCTATTTATGCTGCGTGAGCAGCGCCGCGGACAGCGCTAAAAATCAGCATTAGTCGGGCATAGCAACTGCAGTTTATCGATTTACGCGGGTACCCTTGCACGGTAATTGCTTCTGGCATCCCATTGAGCCCATAAGGCTCCCCATTTAGGAAAAACTATGTCTTCTATCAATTTCATCGGCGGCGAAAAAGGTGGCGTGGGCAAATCCGTCGTAGCGCGTTTGCTGGCGCAGTATTTCATCGACAAGGGCCGCGCATTCACTGGCTTTGACACCGACCGCTCACACACCTCGTTCACGCGCTTTTACTCGGACTTTGCCTCTCCTGTGGTGGTGGACACTTACGAAGGGCTGGACCTGATTGCCGGTGTGTTCGAGGAAGAACCCTTGGCAGGAGACCCGCCCAACGTGATTGTTGATTTGGCCGCGCAAACCGCAGCCCCCCTGGCCCGCTGGATCAAAGATTCTGATCTGGTGTCGCTGATGGCCAGCATTGGCGTGACGGTGAACTTTTGGCACGTGGCCGATGCGGGCAAAGACTCGGTCGACCTGCTGGACCGCCTGGTGGCCACCTACGGCGCTGGTCCCAACTACATTGTGGTGAAAAACTTGGGCCGAGGCAGCGATTTCTCGCAGCTAGAAGATTCCAACGCCCTCAAAAAAGCCCAAGCCTTGGGCGGCCACGTTATCAGCCTGGCGCAACTGCACGAAGGCAGCATGCGCAAGATTGACCGCCAAAACGCCAGCTTTTGGGGTGCCATTCACACCACCAGCGGCCCGGATGCGTTGGGCATGCTAGAGCGCCAACGCGTCAAGACTTGGCTCAAAACCGCCTACAGCAATTTGGACGTTTTGCCACTCGGCTAGGCAGGGGTAGCTGCTGGCATACTGGCAGCCCGTGAATACTTTGCCCGACCCTACTTCCTCGCAAGCCAACCCCAGCACCGGTGTGCTGGCCCAAGCGCGCCAATGCATGGCCAGCGCGGGCCACTATGACGAGCTGCGCGGCAAGCCATCGCGCACAGACAGTTCTGCCGCCGCTGACTCAAGTGCTACAAATTTAGGAGCTGGTGACGCAGGACTGACAGGGGCTTGGGACCAATTCTTCTCGCAAAGTGAGGCCCAAACTCCGGCAGACCTCGACCTGCGTGCCGCCAGCCTGCAGCGCCAGATTCGCGACAACGGCGTTACGTACAACGTGTATGCCGACGAGGAGGGCCCGCAGCGCCCATGGTCGCTGGACCTGTTTCCCCTGATCATCGACACCCCTAGTTGGACCCGTATCGAAGTAGGCGTGCAGCAACGCATGCGCCTGCTCGAAGCGGTGATGGCCGACGTGTACGGACCGCAAAATTTTTTACGGGCAGGCCTGCTGCCTGCTGCCTTAGTGCATGGCCACCCCGGCTATCTGCGGCCCATGCACGGCGCGCGGCCCGTGGGGGGGGTGCACTTGCATGTAGCTGCTTTTGATCTAGCCCGTGGCTTAGACGGCAACTGGTGGGTGGTGGGCCAGCGCTGCCAAGCGCCCAGTGGTTTGGGCTATTTGCTGGAAAACCGCTTGGCGGTGTCGCGCCAGTTTCCACAGGCTTTTCAGAGCATGCGGGTGCAGCGCTTAGCCGCCACCTACCGCGCACTGATGGATAGCATGAAGTCGATGAGCCCCGGCGGTTCTAACGCCCACATTGCCCTGCTGACCCCCGGCCCCTACAACGAAACCTATTTTGAGCACGCCTACCTGGCGCGCTATTTGGGCCTGAGCTTGGTAGAGGGCAGTGACCTGACAGTGCGCGACGAACACTTGTTCCTCAAGACCCTGCAAGGACTGGTGCCGGTGCATGGGCTGCTCAAGCGCGTGGACGACCAGTACCTTGACCCACTAGAGTTGCGGCCCGACTCCACCTTGGGCGTGCCGGGCTTGCTGCAGGCTATTCGCGCGGGTAATGTGCTGGTGGCCAATGCGCCGGGGTCGGCGTTTTTAGAGTCTCCGGCGCTATTGGGCTTTTTGCCCGCACTGTCGCGGCAGGCTTTGGGCGAAGAACTAGAGCTGCCCGCCCTGCCCACTTGGTGGTGCGGCGAGCGTAGCGCGATGGAAGAGGCGTTACCGCGCCTGAACGAGCGCACGATCAAACCCACTTACCCCGGCTCACCCATTCACCAAGGATTTGAAGCCGCCCTAGGCCGCAACTTGAGCCAAGCAGAGCTCGACAATTGGGCGGGCCGCATCGTGCGCCAAAGCGAAGAACACACGGTGCAAGCCTATATGCCCCTGTCGCAAATGCCTACGTGGCAAAGGGCAAGCACCACGGGCCGTATGGTGGCACGGTCAGCGCTGCTGCGGGTGTTTGCTGTGTCTGACGGCTTACAGGCCAACGGCAGACCGCGCTGGCGCGTGCTGCCCGGTGGTTTGGCACGTGTGGCAGGGGCCAGCGCCGACATTGCCTCTATGCAACGTGGCGGCAGCAGTGCCGACGTTTGGGCGCTCACCAATGGCGAAGTGGACACCACTACGCTGCTAAGCAACACCCTAACCCCCGCTGCACTGGCGCAACGCAAGCGCCTGGTCACCAGCCGTGCCGCTGAAAACCTGTATTGGCTGGGCCGCTACACCGAGCGCGCCGAAAACTCCATTCGCCTGGCCCGTATCACGCTAGAGGCGCTGAGTGGTGAGGACCAAACTTCGGTCCCCTTGCAGCAATGGCTCACCCAAATGGCATTGGCCAGCACACTGGTGCTACCGGGCGTGCCCACTGCGGTACAAGCAAGGCGAGTGTTTGAGCGTTCGCTGATTGCCAGCCTGGGCTCTACCGATGGTGCCACCAGTGTGGGCTACAACCTTCGCTCCTTGAAGATGGCTGGGGCATCGGTGCGTGAGCGCTTGTCTGCCGAACACTGGAGCGTGATTTTGCGGGCCGAAGAAGAGCTGTTTGCCCGGTGCGCCGAACACACCGAGCGCGGCGACTACTCCGCCACCGACGCACTGCGGGTGCTGAAATCTGCCAGCGACTATTTGGCCGCCATTACCGGCGCACAAACCGACCGTATGACACGCGACGACGGCTGGCGTTTACTGAGCATTGGCCGCCATGTGGAGCGGCTGAACTTTTTGTCTGCCTCGCTGGCACGCGGGTTTGAGACCCGCTCGGTAGAAACAGAAGGCGGTTTTGAAGCCATGCTGGCACTGTTTGACAGCACCATCACCTTTCGGGCCCAGTACCAGCAAAGCCGAGACATTGCAGCGCTGATTGACCTGTTGGTGCTGGACCGCGACAACCCCCGTTCGCTGGCTTGGGTGGCACACACCCTGCGCGGGCGCCTGGCCAAGTTGGCAGGCAGTCCTGCTGGTGTGCTGGCGAGCATGTCCTATAAAGTGCCTGACCCAGACACCTGGAGCCTGGTCGCCCTGTGCGAACACGATCTTGACAGCACGCGCCCGCCAGCACTGATGGCGTTACTCGGCAGTTTGGTGGCGTCTGCATTTGCCGTATCAGATGACATCAGCACCACTTATTTCACCCATTCGGGTGACACCAACCACAGTGTGGGGACCTGATGCTGCTGCACATCACCCACGAAACGCATTACCGCTACCGCCCCGCGGTAGAGACGGCCCAACACGTGGCCTACATGCAACCCCGCAACCACCCCGCGCAGCAATTGCTGGAACACACACTGGTGGTGAACCCACAGCCCGCGCTGCTGCGCAGCATTAACGATGTGTATGGCAATACGCGCTGCTTTTTCTCGCTGCAAACGCCGCACGACGTACTAAGCGTAATTTCGCACAGCCTTGTGGCCACCCAGCCCAGCCCGCGGGCGCAAAGCATGGTGGGTTGGGAAAAAGTGCGCGAGCGTTTTCGCTACCGGGCAGGGGCCACGTTTGACAGCGCTTGCGAGTTTGTCTTTGCGTCGCCGTTTGTACCGCGTCTGCTGGAGTTTGGCGCGTATGCGCGGCCCAGTTTTACGCCTGGCAGTAGTTTGCTTAATGCGTCCATCGATCTAATGCAGCGCATTTTTGACGATTTCACTTACGAGAGCCAAAGCACGCAGATCAACACCCCTGCGCTAGAAGCTTTGGCCCAGCGCAAAGGCGTGTGCCAAGACTTTGCCCACATCATGATTGCCTGCCTGCGCACGCTGGGCCTGCCCGCCCGTTATGTGAGCGGCTATATGCTGACAGAGCCACCGCCCGGAGAGGTCAAGCTGGTGGGCAGTGATGCGTCCCACGCGTGGGTGAGTGTGTACATTCCCGACCTGCCCGAAGGCGCGCGCTGGGTGGACTTTGACCCCACCAACAACCACTGGGGTTGGCATGCACCGGGACAGGACTACGTGACGGTCGCCGTAGGCCGCGATTTTGGCGATGTATCGCCCTTGCGCGGCGTGATTCATGGGGGTGCCAGCCACACCCTGCGCGTCGGCGTGACGGTGCAGTCCATGGGCAACAATACCCTGCCACCGATTCAGCCTATGCCAGCCTTCGGCAGCCAGTCACAGACACAAACCCAATCGCAAAGTCAAAGCCAGACTTTTTAACTACCATTCAAGGAATAACCATGAGCATTTACGACACCCTCGCCAAACTCTCCATCACCCTGCCCCCGGTGGCTGTGCCCGCTGCCGCCTATGTACCCTTTGTACAAACTGGTAATTTGGTGTTCCTGAGCGGCCACATTGCCAAGAAAGACGGCAAGCCTTGGGTTGGCCAACTCGGAAAGACCATGACCACTGAAGAAGGTAAAGCTGCCGCCCGCGCCATCGCCATCGACCTGATGGGCACCTTGCATGCTGCCGTGGGCGACCTGAACCGCGTGACGCGCATTGTCAAAGTGATGTCTTTGGTCAATTCCACAGGCGACTTTACCGAGCAGCATTTGGTTACCAACGGCGCCAGCGAGCTTTTAGGCGAAGTGTTTGGCCCCACGGTGGGAGCTCACGCCCGCAGCGCCTTTGGCGTGGCGCAAATTCCGATGGGCGCTTGCGTTGAAATTGAGCTGATTGCTGAACTAGCTGCCTAGCAACCACACCGACTGGTCGGCCACCGCACGCAGATGCTTGGGCCTGACCAGCTTCGGCGCCACCTCAGCCAAAGGCCGCAGGACAAAAGCCCTCTCCGACATGCGGGGATGTGGCACCAACAAGGTATCTGTCTTGATGGACTTGTCACCGTACAACAGCACATCCAAATCCAGGGTGCGGGGTGCATTGCGATAGCTGCGTTCGCGGCCTGCGCGCCGCTCTATCGACTGGAGTCGCTCCAACAATGTGTGGGGTGCAAGGTGTGTCATTACCTCGACCACGGCATTCACATAATCCGAGCCACCCGCATCCACCGGCGCACTACCGTACAGCGACGACTTGCGGGTGAGCGCAAGGCCATCTATGTCGGCAATCGCGTCCATAGCAGCCAACACGGCCAAGCGCGAATTGCCTAGATTAGCACCCAGACCGATGTAGGCTGTAACGGGTTCGGCAATGGGTTTGGACATGGCGGGTCTGTTCAGGATGCCGTGCCGGACGCACCACCATCGGCTCTGCCTGCCGCACCTTTGGCAGCACCTGTGCGACGACGGCGACGACGCTTGCGGGGGGCATCGGCGTCACCAGACTCTGCACCGGCCTCATATTCAGGAGTCGATTGGGGAACTGCACCTGCACCTGCAGGCACAGGCGCAGGCGCACGGTGCACGCGCGGAGCACGCGGCTTTTGCTGCATTTCGGCACGCACTTGATCCACCATATCTTGGCGCATGTCATCGCTGGCCATGCTGAATTCTTGCCACCAGTCGGCCAGGGCTTCGTCCACTTCGCCCGCGTCGGCGCGCAGGCGCATAAAGTCAAATGCTGCGCGGAAGCGGGGCTGCTCTGCCAACCCAAATGGCGTGCTGCCCATGCGCTTTTCGAAGCGGGGCTGCATGAGCCAGATTTCGCGCATGTCACCTGCCAGCTTGCCGCGGCCCGATACATCGCCAATGCGGGCGTTGAACACGTCTTCAATCGCGTCTTGCAGCGCGGGGTGGCCGTTCTCGCCACGGGCCAGGCGCTTGTCCCAACCGTCACGCACATCGGCCCACAGTACGCAGGCCAGCAAGAAGCTGGGAGCTACGGGCTTGCCCTCGCCCACGCGGCGGTCGGTGTCTTTCAAGGCGGCGTTGACAAAGGTTTGCTCGGCGCGCTCTACCACCACGTCCAACAGTGGGTAAATGCCGCGTGCCATGCCCAGCAACTTGAGCTGCTCGATGGATGCCAGGGCATGGCCGGTTTGCAGCAGCTTGAGCATTTCGTCAAACAAGCGGCTTTGCGACACGTCGTTCAATAACGACTGACTCTTGATCAGTGGCCCGGCGGTTTTGGCCTCTAGCTTGAAGCCCAGCGGGCTCAGCTTGGCGGCAAACCGCACAGCACGGATGATGCGCACCGGGTCTTCACGGTAGCGCGTGGCCGCGTCGCCAATCATGCGCAATGTCTTGCTTTTGGCGTCCTTCAAGCCGTTGTGGTAATCGACCACGATTTGCGTCTCGGGGTCGTAGTACATGGCGTTGATAGTGAAGTCGCGGCGCACTGCGTCTTCCTCTTGCGGGCCCCACACGTTGTCGCGCAGCACGCGGCCAGTGCTGTCCACGGCGTGTTTCATGCCTGCCAGTTCGCTCTTGCTGGTTTTTTCGTTACCCGCCACTTGCTCTGCGGCGGCGTTGTCCAGGTAGGCGCGGAAGGTGGAGACCTCAATCACTTCATGCTCGCGCCCTCGCCCGTACACCACGTGCACGATGCGAAAGCGCCGCCCGATGATGAACGCGCGGCGAAACAGGCCCCTGACCTGCTCCGGCGTGGCGTTGGTGGCCACGTCAAAGTCTTTGGGGCGCAAACCCACCAGCAGGTCGCGCACCGCACCGCCGACGATATAGGCCTCAAAACCGGCTTGTTTGAGCCCGTGCACCACGTTATTGGCACGCTCATCCACCAGCGATGGATCGATACCGTGCACACTGGCAGGCAC